>JANPKX010000357.1:0-6829 GCA_031426235.1 Alphaproteobacteria bacterium
GTCCATGGCCAGCTGGCGGTCGCCCCAGGGGTCGTCGGTGACGAAGCCGGCGCTGTGGCTGAGAAGGTCGCGGACGGTGATCTTCGGACTGTCGGTGGTGGGGTACTTCAGGCGCCCCAGTTCCGGGATCACGGCCTCGGCCGGATCGTCGAAGCGCAGCTTGCCTTCGTCCCGCAGCTTCAGCGCCGCCAGCCCCACGAAGTTCTTCGACATCGAGGCGATGCGGAATACGGTGTCGGGCGTGACCTTGGCCCCGGTCGCCACATCCTGGACGCCCAGGCTGCGGACGTAGGCCAGTTTGCCATCCGCCACCACGCCGTAGACCAGCCCCGGCACATGCCGGTCGGCCATGAATTTTTCGAAAACCGGATCGATCTGGCTGAAATTGGGCGCCTGCGCCAGGGCGGCGCCAGATGGCAGGAACAGGGACAGCACAACCGCCAGCCGCTTGAACAACCCCATCCGATCCTCCATCCAAGAGGGATAAGACGGCCCGTCACGGCAGAGGCTGTCAACACTCTTGGGGGAGGCGAACATGCGCGCAGCGATCATCGGCCTGATGGCCGGCCTGGCCCTGGCCGGCGCGGCAGGGGCGGCCCCTGACTTCGCCGACCGCCAGGACTACGACTTCGCCGAGCGGGGCTTCGTCGCCACCCGGGCCGACCCCAAGGTCCTGGCGGCTGACGGGCGGCTGGTCTGGGACCTCAGCGCCTATGATTTTTTGAAGGGCCCGGCGCCGGCCAGCGTCAATCCCAGCCTCTGGCGGCAATCGGGCCTGCTGGCCAAACACGGCCTGTTCGAGGTGACCAAGGGCGTCTGGCAGGTGCGCGGCTTCGACATCTCCAACGCCACCTTCATCGCCGGCAAGACCGGCTGGATCGTGATCGACCCCCTGACCTCTGCCGAGGCCGCAAAGGCCGCCCTGGACCTCGCCAACGAAAAGCTCGGTGCACGGACGGTGGTAGCGCTGATCTATACCCACAGCCACACCGACCACTTCGGCGGCGCGCGCGGCATGGTCGCCCAGGCCGACGTGGATGCCGGCCGGGTGCAGGTGATCGCGCCCGCCGGCTTCCTGGAACATGCGGTCAGCGAGAATGTCATCGCCGGCGCCGCCATGGGCCGCCGGGCGACCTACCAGTTCGGAACCTTCCTGCCAAAGGGCCCTGACGGCCAGGTCAGCTCGGGCATAGGGCCGGCACTCAGCGCCGGCACGCAGACCCTGATCCCGCCTACGCTCGACATTGTCCGTACCGGCCAGGAGCTGGTGGTCGACGGCGTTCGCCTGCAGTTCCAGCTGACGCCCGGGACCGAGGCACCGGCCGAGATGAATATCTATCTGCCTGACCTGCGCGCCTTGTGCATGGCCGAGAACGCCAACGCGTCCATGCATAATGTGCTGACGCCGCGTGGCGCGCTGGTTCGCGACGCCAAGGAGTGGGCGGCCTATCTGACCGAGGCGATCCGGCTCTATGGCGACAAGTCGGACGTGATGTTCACCAGCCACGCGTGGCCGCGCTTCGGTCAGGCCGTCCTGGTCGACTACCTGGAGAAGCACCGCGACGCCTACAAGTACCTGCACGACCAGACCGTGCGGCTTATGAACGAGGGTCTGACGGGCAATGAGATCGCCAACCGGATCGCCCTGCCCGCGGTGCTCGCCGACGAATGGTACAACCGCGGCTATTACGGCACGATGAGCTTCAATTCCCGGGCGGTCTATCAGCGCTACATGGGCTGGTACGACGCCAACCCGGTGCACCTTGCGCCCCTGGAGCCCGCCGACGAGGCGCAGCGGTACGTGGCGATGATGGGCGGGCCGGCCAAGGTGCTGGCCGCGGCCGAGGCCGCCTTCGCCAAGAGCGACGACCGTTGGGCGGGGGAACTGGCGAACCGGCTGATCTACGCCGACCCGGCGAACGCGCGGGCGCGCGCGTTCCTGGCCAAGGTCTACGACCGGCAGGCGACGGGCGCCGAGAGCGCGATCTGGCGCAACATGTACCTTTCCGGGGCCAAGGAGCTGCGGGACGGCGTTGCGACAAGCCGTGCGCAGCAGGGCTCGCTCGACCTCATCCGCAACACGTCAACGCCCATGCTGCTCGACCTGATGGCGGTGCGGCTGGACCCCGCCAAGGCCGGCACGGGGGCGGTGAGCGTCGACCTCATCTTCCCCGATCGGAAGGAGCGGTTCCGGGTGCGGGTGAAAAACGACGTGCTGACCTATGAGGCCAACCCGGTCGCGGGCGGCGCTGACGGGACGTTCACCCTGCCGCGCGCGCAGTTCCTGGCCCTGGCGCTGGGCGGCGCCCCGGCGGCCGGCATGCAGATGACCGGCGACCCCCAGGCGCTGTCCCGACTGCTGAGCTGGCTGACCCCGCCGAAGCCGGACTTCGCCATCGTGACGCCTTAAGGATCAGCCGGGATATCGCTCGAAGGCGGGCAGCCCATGGGCCGTGGTCATCCAGCTAATGCGCTCGGCGACCTGGATGTGCGCGGTGGGCTGCAGGGCGCTCGGGTTGTCGAGCGTGGCGGTCTGCACGTCGATCAAGCCCGGGAAGGCCGCTTCGTTGGTGTAGAACAGGCCCGTGCCGCACGCTTCGCAGAAGTGCCGTCGGCCGTGTTCCGACGAGGCGTAGATCCGCGGCGCGCCTTCGATCTTCACCTGGTCAGCCGGGACCATGCCCCAGGCGACCATCGGCGCCCCGGCGGCGCGCCGGCAGTCGCCGCAGTGGCACAGCGCGTGGTGGATCGTCTCAGCGGGCATCGTGTAGGTGATCGCGCCGCAGTGGCAACGTCCGGTGAGCATCGGCTGATCCTTGTTTCGGGTGTTCGTCCGCAGACCCTAGCTGTGACCTGCTGCCACGGTATGGCAGCAGCGGCACGCGAGCGGGGAACGGCCGGACTTTGCCCCCTGGCGCTGAGGGTCTAGTCTGGCCTTGGCCCAACGGAGTGGAACCCATGAGCGACGCGGTTGGTCCGGGCGATCTGGTTCTTTGCGTCAATGCCGCCCCAAACCACGCCACGGGGCGGCCGACCCCGCTGGTGGCGGGCGAGACCTACCGGGTCTTCGCGGTGATGGACTTTGCCTGCCCGTGCGGCCGCTCCGACGCCTTGCTGGACGTGGGCGTCGATTTCGCCTGGTGCCAGACGCGGTTCCGCCTGCTCCCCAAGCCCAAGGCCAAGGCCAAGACGCGCAAGGTGTCCGCGCCCAAAGAGACGGAAGAGGTGCGGTGAGCTCAGCACCCCGCCTGCACGGAGAAGGAAAAACACCGTGAAGCCCATCCTTCACCTCCCCCGCGAAGCGGCGGGAGGTAAGGACGTATTGCGAATAAACGAGCCGGGCGACGTTTCCCCAGGCCTACGCTTTCGCCGGCACCGGCAGCGCGTTCCCCGCCGCCTTCGCCCGTTTCGCGCCGCGCTCGATCTCGGCCATCAGGTCGTGGACGTAGAGGCCGAAGTCGACCTGGATGGTGTGGCGGTGGGCATTGTAGTAGGCGCCGAGGTGGAGGTCTTCGTCGGCCTTGGTGATCTGCGTCATCTCCTCCGGTGACGGCGGTCGATAGGCCCCGGTCAGGTAGGCGCCGGCCAGCTTGGCCTGCTGCTCGGCGAAGTTCACGAGGGTGGGCAGGGGCTGGGCCAGGCCCATGAAGAAGAGGTTCGGCACGCCAGGCTGCATCATCCGCTTGAAGAGCGGAAAGCGGTTCTCGGCGTCAGGCAGGAGGGACGGGTCGCTGAAGAACGGGAAGCTGATCTTGTAGCCCGTGGCGTAGACGATGGCGTCGACATCCTCGATGCTGCCGTCCTCGAATCGGACCTGGCGGCCCATCAGCTCGGCGATATTGGGCTTGAATTTGATGTCGCCGCAGCCGGCGCGGGTGAGGAATTCGCCGGAGACTGAGGGGTGGGCCTCCAACGGCTCGTGGTCGGGCTTGGGCAGGCCATAGTCCTCCATCCGGCCCACGGTCTTCTTGATCTTGGCGCGGGCGAGGGCGAGGCCCAGCTTGCGGGGCATCCAGTGGGGCATCGAGGCTTTGTCCGCGACCTTGCCGTCCGTGTACTTGGGGAGCACCCAGACGCCTCGGCGGGCGGCGACCCAGAGGGTCTTGGCGATCGGGCGCTGGGAGAGCTCCGAAGCGATGTCCATCGCCGAGTTGCCCATGCCGACCACCACCACGTTCTTACCGCGCAGGTGCACGGGATCGAACGGGCTCCGGTAGTCGTGCGCGTGGAAGTGCGGGCCGTCGAAATGGCCGGGATAGTCCGGCGCGCGCGCGTCCCAGTGGTGGCCGTTGCACACGAAGAGCGCGTCGTAGGTTCGCGTCTCCCCGGTGGACAGGGTGACCGACCAGAGGCCGTCGGCGGTGCGCCGGGCCTCCGTGACAGCGGTGTTGAAGGTGATCCTGGGCTTAAGGCCGAAGTGGTCTACGTAGTCGCGGAAATACTGCAGCAGCTGGGCGTGGTGAGGGAAGTCGGGCCAGTCGGCGGGGACGGGATAGTCCTCGAACGCCAGCCGCCACTTCGACGTATCTGTATGCAGGCTCTCGTAGCAGGCCGACAGGCCGTTCGGGTTCTTGAAGTACCAGTTGCCGCCCACGTCGTCGGACATTTCGAAACAGTCGAAGGGGACGCCCAGGTCCTGGAGCCGCTTGGCCGTGGTGAAGCCGGAGCATCCCGCGCCGATGATGCAGGCCTTGGGCAGGGCGGCGGCCATGGTCTCAGTCTCTCCCAGATTTCGGGAGCAGTCTGGACGGCCTTACCTCACGTCCAGCAATCGCCCATCAAGGCTCGGGCGAGACCTGGATCAGGAGCTTGCCGTCGTGGTCTCCGGTGAAGAGGCGCTGCAGCGAGTCCATCGCGCCCTCCAGCCCCTGGTCGACGTGGACCTTCCACTTCAGCTTGCCCTCCATCACCCAGGGGATCAGCTCGGCCATGGCCTCGGCCGCGCGGGGCAGGAAGTCGGTGATGATGAAGCCGCGGACGGTCAGCCGGTGCATCAGGATGCGGGAGAAGTCGGTGGGACCCGAGGGGCGCTGGTCGTCATTGTACGTCGAGATCATGCCGCAAAGGGGCATGCGGGCGAAGTTGTTCATCCGGTTGAAGACGGCGTCCATGATGTCCCCGCCGACGTTCTCGAAATTGACGTCCACGCCGTTGGGGCACAGCCGGTCCAGGGCGGCGCCCACGTCCTCATTCTTGTAGTCGATGGCGCCGTCGAACCCGAGGTCATTGACCAGCCAGTCGCACTTGGCCTTGCCACCGGCGATCCCGATGACCCGGGCGCCCTTCAGCTTGGCGATCTGGCCGGCGATGGAGCCCACGGCGCCGGCGGCGGCCGAGACCACCACCGTCTCGCCAGGCTGCGGCCTGCCGATGTCGCACAGGCCGAACCAGGCGGTCAGGCCCGTGGCGCCCAGCACGCTCATGTAGGCGGTGAGCGGCACGCCCGGCAGCTGCGGCGCAGGCATCAGCATGGCGCCGTTGGCGATCACGTGGGATGTCCAGCCGCCCAAGCCGGTGTTGACCACGTCGCCCTGTTTGAACCGGTCCGACCGCGAGCGTTCCACCACGCCCAGCGAGCCGCCGCGCATGGTGTCGCCGATCTGCACCGGCGGCATGTACTGGTCCTGATCGCTCATCCAGATGCGGTTGGTGGGATCGAGCGAGAGATAGAGCGTGCGCACCAGAACCTCGCCGTCGGCCAGGTCACGGATCGGCTCCTCGACCAGCTTCAGATCGCCGGCCTTGATGTCGCCGACCGGGCGGTGCTGCAGCACCCAGCGCTTGAGGTTGGTCATTGTGGTCTCCCTGGCCGGCAGCGACGCCGCCGCTCTGAGGCTACGCCCTAAACCAGCGCTCCGTGGCAGTGCTTGAACTTCTTGCCGGAGCCGCAGGGGCAGGACTGGTTGCGCCCGGTGTTTTCCCAGCCGTCGGGAAGCGCCGAGACTGGCAGGGCCTGGCGCTGCTCGGCTGCGAGGCCGTCCGGCAGCCAGCCGGCCTCCGCGGCGTTCTCGCCGGTCAGCGGGTCCAGGTGCACCTCGAAGGTGGGCTGGGGCGGCGGTGGCGGCGGCGGCTCCTCGAACTGGAACTCCACCGTCATCAGCCAGCGCGTCACGTTCTGGCGCAGGTCGCCCAGCAGCTTCTCGAAAAGGGTGAAGGCCTCCGTCTTGAACTCGTTCAGCGGGTCGCGCTGGCCGTAGCCGCGCAGGCCGATCACCGTGCGCAGGTGGTCGATGTGCATCAGGTGCTCGCGCCACTGCAGGTCGATGGTCTGCAGCAGGAAGCTTTTTTCGACATTGCGCATGTGGTCGCCCACCATGGCGTTGCGCTCGACGACGCGGGCTTCGGCGGCGGCGTTGATACGCGTCTCGATCTCCTCGTTGGCGATGCCGTCCTCGGCCGACCATTGGGCGATCGGCAGCTGCAGGCCCAGGTAGTGCTGAACCTGGGCGTCCAGGCCCTCGACATCCCACTGCTCGGCATAGGCCTTGGGCGGCAGGTGCCGATTGACCAGCTCGTTTATCGTATCGATGCGGAATTCGCCGATGATCTCTTGGAGGTCGGTGGCCTCCATGAACTCCTGACGCTGCTCGAACACGGCCTTGCGCTGGTCGTTGATGACGTCGTCGTACTTCAGCAGGTTCTTGCGAATCTCGTAGTTGCGCTGCTCGACACGCTTCTGGGCGGTGGCGATGGCGCTGTTCAGCCACTTGTGGGTGATCGCCTCGCCTTCCTGGACGCCGAACGTGCGCATGATCGAATCCAGCCGCTCGCCGGCGAAGATCCGCAGCAGGTCGTCCTCGCAGGAGAGGAAGAACTTGGAGTGGCCGGG
>JANPKX010000358.1:0-2748 GCA_031426235.1 Alphaproteobacteria bacterium
CCGACGCCTTCCGCCAATATGGCTGTCAGACGAACGACGAACACCAGGGGCTCTCCATGCACATCTCCACGCGGCGGCGCAGGCTGCTCATGAGCACGGTTACGGCCTGCGGAGCCCTGGTGCTGGCTCTGCCGGCGGCCGCCCAGGAACAGGACGTCCAGGAGTTGGTGGTCACCGGCGTGCGCGGCGCGCCGCGCACCGTCATCGAAAGCCCGACTCCTATCGATTCCTTCTCCGCCGCAGACCTGGAAAAATCCGGCCGCGCGGGTGTGTTCCAGGCGCTTCAGACGCTGGCGCCCTCGTTCAACCTGCCCTTCCGCGCCGGGGGCGGCACCTCGACCATCATCGCCACGGGCGGTCTGCGCGGCCTCAATCCCGACCAGACCCTGGTGTTGGTCAACGGCAAGCGGCGGCACAAGACCTCGCTGATCAACGCCGTGTCCTCGCTCTACAACGGTTCGGTTCCGGCCGACCTGGACATGATCCCCACCGCCGCGATCGAGCGGATCGAGGTGCTGCGCGACGGGGCCGCCGCGCAATACGGCTCGGACGCCATCGCCGGCGTGATCAACATCATCCTGAAGGGTGACAGCGAGCGCGGCATGGCCAGCGCCACCTATGGCCTGAACTTCGACCGCCGGGACGGCGACCTGACGCAGTACGCGCTAAACAAGGGCTTCAAGTTCGGCGAGACCGGGTACGTGAACCTCTCGCTGAACCACAAGGATCAGCGGCTTTCGAACCGGGCCTATCCGATCGCCTCCAGCGTCCAGCTGTTCCCATTGGTCGGCGGCGCGCGCGACCCGCGCGAACTCACGATCGACAGGCTGGTGACCAGGAACTACGGCCAGTTGCCGCAGACCAACACCATCTTCGGTTTCGACGCCGGCTACGATTTCGGCCAGGTGTCCGTGTACGGCTTCGGGACCTTTGCGAAGCGCGAGTCCGACCTGCCGTTCACCTATCGGACGCCGAACAACGTCAACACGACTCCCGAGCTCTATCCGCTCGGCTACCGGCCCAACGAGGTGGTCAACGAGGACGACTACGAATTCGTCGGCGGCTTCAAGGGCGACCTCAGCGGCTGGTCGTGGGACGTGTCTGCCGGCTACGGCCGCAACAAGGCTGAACTCAATACGTCGAACACCGAGAACGCCAGCCTGGGGCCGGCGAGCCCGACCAACTTCTATGTCGGCACGCTGATTTCGGACGAGTTCACCAGCAACCTCGACGTGACTCGCGGCTTCGACCTCGGCGCCTCCAAGCTCCAGGTGTCGTTCGGCGCCCAGTACCGGCGCGAGGGCTATGAGGTGAAGGCCGGCGATCCCGCCAGCTATGCCGAAGGGCTGTATCGGGCGCCGGCCGGTCGTCCGTTCGCCGGCGTCGCGCCCCAGACCGGCGCTCAGGCGACGCCCGGCTTCCGCCCCGCCGACGCCAGCAATAGCAACCGCAATTCCGAAGCCCTCTACGGCGAACTGGGCTGGGACGCGAGCGAGCGGCTCTTCTTGGGCGCGGCGGTTCGATACGAAAACTACAGCGACTCGTCGGGAGACACCCTGACCGGCAAGGTCACCGGCCGTTACGAGCTCACCGACTGGCTGTCCGTCCGCGGGGCGGCCAGCACCGGGTTCCGCGCGCCAGGCCTGGCCCAGCAACGCTACGCGGCCACGTCCAGCCAGTTCCGCACTGTGAACGGGGTGCCGAACCAGTTGCTGCTGATCAAGACGCTGCCGGTCAGCGCGCCCGAGGCCATTGCCCTGGGCGCCGAGCCGCTGACCCCGGAGAAGTCCAAGAACATCAGCGGGGGCATCACCCTGCAGCCGACGTCGGGCCTGGAGATCACCATCGATGGCTATCAGATCGAGGTGGAAGACCGCATCGCGATCACCAGCACCCTGACTGGCACGGCGGTCAGCAACATCCTGATCGCAAACCGGCTCTCAGGCGACCTGTCGGCCCAGTACTACACCAATGCGATCGATACCCGTACGCGCGGCATCGATGTCGTCGCCACCTACCGCTACGACCTGGGGGACTGGGGCCGGCTGCGCGCCAATGCCGGGTTCAACTACGGCAAGACAAAGATCACCGACATCATTCCCAATCCGCCGGAACTGACCGCCCTTGGCCCGACGTTCGTGCTGTTCGCTCGCGGCAGCCAGGGGTTCCTGACCACCTCGTTCCCCAAGAGCAAGGTCGCCCTGGGCCTGAACTGGGACTGGAACAAGCTGAACGTGAATGTCCGCTCGACGCGGTACGGAAAGTTCACCGTTATCGCCGACCTGCCGATCAACGACCGCAGCTATGGCGCCAAGTGGATCACCGATCTTGAGGTGAGCTACAAGGTGCTCGAGAGCGTGACCGTGGCGGCCGGCGCGAACAACCTCTTCAACGAGTATCCGGACAAGAACGGCCAGTACAACGCCGCCCTCGGCAGCGGCCAGTTCCCCGGCACCTCGCCGTTCGGCTTCACCGGCGGCTCGTGGTACGCGCGGGTGCAGTATACGTTCTAAGGCACGATAGAGCGTTGAATTTGTAAGGTCGTCATGGCCGGCCTTGTGTCGGCCACCCATGATCTCCGCGCCGGAAGCGGCCCGCGTTCGTCGCCGAGGGCCGTCTGCATCGCTCGCGATCATGGGTCACCGGGACAAGCCCGGTGATGACGAATGGGGGGTGCGGGTTGAAACGCGTGAGTGCTGGAGGGCCACCGATGTCCATCAAGTCCGTAATCACCGCCGCGGCTCTCGG
>JANPKX010000359.1:0-2954 GCA_031426235.1 Alphaproteobacteria bacterium
GCCTGGTCGTGGCGACGCGGGCCTATCTGGAGCGGCGCGGCGTCCCGACCGCCCCTTCCGAACTCGCGGGCCACGAGGCGGTGGTCTACACGCAGGGCCGCTCAGGGTCCTGGATGTTCCGGCGCGAGAGCACCGAGGTCTCGGTGGCTGTTCGGGGCCGCCTTCGAGTCAGCAGCGCCGAAGGCATCAGGGCCGCGGTCCTGGCCGATATAGGCCTGACCATCGCTTCACGCTGGATGTTCTCTCCGGAGCTGGAAACCGGCGCAATGCGCGCCGTCCTGACCGACTGGGCCCTGCCCCCGACCGACCTGTGGGCGATCTACCCCACCGGACGGCTGGCCAGCGCCAAGGCGCGGGCGTTCGCCGACTTCGTGGTGCAGACGCTCAAGGAGCCTCCGCCTCAGCTCTGATACGCCCGCTCGCCATGGGTGGCCATGTCGAGACCATCCTCGACCGCTTCCGGGCTGGCGCGCAGGCCGACGGTCCGCTTGCAGAGCATCAGGATCGCCCACGACGCCGCGCCGGACCAGGCGCAGACCGCGGCGACCCCTAGGGCCTGGACGCCGAGCTGGGCCCCGGCGTCCATGCCCTCCGCATAGCCCACGCCGCCCATCAGGGGCGAGGCCAAGCCGGCGACCAGCAGGGTCCCCAGGATCCCGCCGACACCGTGCACGGCAAAGACGTCGAGGCTGTCGTCGAGGTTCAGGCGGTGCTTGACCAGGTCCACGGCGTGGAAGCACACGAGGCTGGCCACCGCGCCCAGGATCACGCCGCCCAGCGGCCCCACGAACCCCGACGCGGGGGTCACGGTGGCCAGGCCCGCCACCACGCCGGTGACCACGCCGATCATGCTGGCGCGGCCGAATTTGATCCGCTCGATGGCCGCCCAGACCAGGCCCGCGGTGGCCGCCGACATGTGCGTCGCGACCAGGGCCGAGCCCGCCGAAGCGTCGGCCGCCAGGGCGCTGCCAGCGTTGAAGCCGTACCAACCGACCCACAGCATGCCGGCGCCCATCATGGTCATGCCGGGATTGTGCGGCGGGCTGACCGCCTTGGGGAATCCATCGCGTGGGCCCAGCATCGCCACGGCCACCAGCGAGGACACGCCCGCCGTGGCGTGCACCACCAGGCCGCCCGCGTAGTCCATCACGTGCAGCCCGGCCAGCCAGCCGCCGCCCCACACCCAGTGGCACACCGGCGCATAGACCAGCACCAGCCACAGCCCGCTGAACATCAGCACGGCGCCGAACTTGATCCGCTCCACATAAGCGCCGACGATCAGGCCCGGCGTGATGATCGCGAAGGTCATCTGGAAGGCAAAGAAGACGCTTTCGGGCAGGGTGCCGCTCACCGCCTCGCGCCCGCCGGGCAGGCCGAACTTGGCAAGGTCGCCGATCCACGGATTGTCGCCCGAAAAGGCCAGGCTGTAGCCGCCGAAGAGCCAGATCACCGAGGCCAGGCAGGCGATCGCCACGCAATGCATCATGACGCTCAGGGCGTTCTTGGCGCGCACCAGCCCGGCGTAGAACAGCGCCAGCCCCGGCAGGGTCATGAACAGCACCAGGGCCGTCGCCGCCAGGATCCAGGCGGTGTTGGCGGGGTCGGCGACAGGCGCTGGCGTCTGCGCCAGCGCGGGTGTCGCGGCGCCCAGCAATGCAGCAGCCACAGCGGCGGTGAGCCCCAGCTTGCGGATCATGGTGTCTATCCCCCTGGCCGATGCGCCGCCGCGAGTTCCCGCGGTTGCCTGCGCAGCGGGCACCCCGCGCATAGGCAATGAGCAGATCAGGGGATAGGGCTATGGGCGCGGGCCGTTCAAACCCAACGTTCGGACAGGAATTATCGCCGCATATTTGGGCGACGAGTGCCGGAAAAATAAGCAACAGGGTCCTGCGGCTGCGAGTCAGGCCGCCTTCAGCCGCTTGCGCGGTTCACCCACGGCCATGAACAGGATCAGCAGCGCCGCCGCCAGGAAGCCGATCGAGGCCCCGAACACCACGCTGTAGCCGAACATGTCGGCCACGGCGCCGCCGACCAGCGGGCTGAGGGTGGCCGTGACGCTTTCCGCCGTGGCCGAGACGGCGATGCGCATCGGCAAGTCGTCGCGATCGCCGAACTCCAGGATCATGGTCTGGGCTGCCATGTTGTACCCGGCCTGCGCCGCGCCCAGCGCGAAGAACGCCGTGAATATCGCCGGGGTCGAGTGGAAGTTCATCAGCAACAGCGTCGCCAGGATCCAGCCTGAAATCGACAGGAGCAGGACCAGCCGGAACCCGGACTTGTCGCCCATATAGCCCCAGACCAGATTTGCCAGCGTGTCCGCGCCGAGAAAGGCGAGCGACAGCAATCCCAGTGTCGTGCCGGTCATCTCGATCTGCTGGCCGACATAGATGATGAAGAACGGTGTCGCGATCCGGGCCGACGTCGCCAGCATCTGCACGACGATGAAGAAGCCGTAGGCCTTGTCCTGTTTGATTAGCTGTGGGAACTCCCGCAGGCGGTCACGGAACCGGCCCTCGGCCCGCACGGTCGGCGGCTCGGGCTCCTTCAACAGTAGCTGCAACGCCCAAAGGCCCAGGCTTGTCAGCACGAAGGCGAACACAAAGGTGGTGGAATAGCCGTTGCCGAAGATGTTCGGCCCGATGAAATACTTGCCTGCCACGAAGGCCAGCACCGCGGCGATGGCCCCGCCGGTGGCGTTGCGCCAGGCCTGCAACCGGCCCCGCCGGCTGAGCGGGATCACCTTGGACATCAGCAGGCTGAACACCACCCGCTGGGCGCCCATGAACACGCCGAACATCATCATGAAGAACAGCACGGACCAGACCAGCGGGTTGACCGGGATCGGGTCGCCCCACGGCACCGAGACCGCGAATGTCTTGTTGGGAATGAACCAGCCGGCGAGTGCGATCCCCAGGATCGCGAGGCGGCCCAGGCTGCCCATCAGCACGGCGGCC
>JANPKX010000360.1:0-2585 GCA_031426235.1 Alphaproteobacteria bacterium
CGCCAAGAAGCGGGCCCGTCCTTCTGAGCGCCGCACCTGGATGCAGGCCGTTGTCACCAGCGTGGCCGGTGGTGGCGTTGAGGTCCTGATGCTGGACGGCCGAACGGGTTCGCTCGCCGGCCAGGATGTGTCCTGGGCTCGGGCCGGCAAAGGGATCGGCGTCGGCGACCTGATCTTCGTCGCGCCGGACGAGACCGGGCCGGCGCTCCGGCTCAAGCAGATCCCCGCGGTCAACGGCGCCCTGGTGGCCATGGAGCCCTATTCCGGGCGCGTGGTGGCGATGGTCGGCGGCTACTCGTTCAATCTTTCCAGTTTCAACCGCGCGACCCAGGCGCTCCGCCAGCCGGGCTCGGCATTCAAGCCGATCGTTTATGCCGCAGCCCTGGAGAACGGCTACACGCCGGCCAGCACGGTCCTGGACGCGCCGATCACGCTGCGGGGCTACGGAGGCCAGGACTGGAGCCCGGAGAACTACAGCCGCGACTACTATGGCGCGCTGACTCTGAGGCGCGGACTGGAACTGTCGCGCAACACCATGACGGTGCGGCTGGCCCAGTCCATTGGCATGCCCAAGGTCGCCGCACTTGCCGAGCGGCTTGGCGAGGCGCGCGATATGGACCGGGTTCTGGCCATGGCCCTCGGCGCCGGGGAGACGACGGTCTATCGGATGGCCGGCGCCTACTCGACGTTCGTGAACGGCGGGCGTCTGGTGCAGCCGCACCTGATCGAGTTGGTGCAGGATCGCAACGGTAAGGTGATCTGGCGCGCCGACCGACGCGATTGCGTGCGCTGCGAAGGGTTCTTTGGCGCGGAAAGCCCTCGCATCCCGCGGATCGGCGATCAGGCGCTGGACCCGGTCACCGCCTATCAGATCACCTCCATGCTCCAGGGCGTGGTCCAGCGGGGCACGGCGACCCAGGCCCTGTCGCTGGGAAAGCCGGTCGGCGGAAAAACGGGCACCACCAACGACTATCGATCGGCCTGGTTCATGGGCTTCTCGCCCCGGCTGGTCGTGGGCGTCTACATCGGCTTCGACGACAACCGGAGCCTCGGCAACAACGAGACCGGCAGCGTCGCCGCCGTGCCGATCTTCGTCGACTTTATGGGCACGGCCCTCAAGGACAAGCCGGCCGAGGAATTCAAGGCGCCGGCCAACGCCAAGTACGTGATGGTGCGCGGCATCCGCGAGGCCTTCCGGCCGGGTACCGAGCCGGCCTCGCTGGCGCCGACGGTGGGCCAGGCGGGGATCCCGGCGGGGCCCCAGCCCTACAACAAGGTCTTCCAAAACGGCATAACCGGCGCCCCAAGCGCCGGCGCCGCCGTCGCCCCGCCGCCGGCGCCCGCGAAGAAGAAGGATGATCTCTCCGACTTGTTCTGATCGCGTGGGCGGACTAAACCGCCCGACCCTGTTTGAGGATTTTTCCCATGAGATTGGATGTCGAGGCCGCCAAGGCCGACATCGAGCAGTCGGTCGACTTGCTCAGGAGGCGTCTTTGACTGGGAGCCTTCACTCCGCAAACTCGATGAGCTGAACGCCCGGGTCGAAGATCCGACCCTCTGGGACCGTCCCGACGAGGCGCAGGTTGTGTCGCGCGCGCGCTCGCGCCTGGCCGCTTCCATTGAGGCGGTCCAGGCCATCGAACGCGACCTCGCCGACGCCCTAGGCTACGCCGAGCTGGCCGACGAGGAGGGTGACGAGGCCACCCTCGAAGAGGCGCGTCAGCAGCTGAAGGCGATCAAGGAGCGCGCTGCGCGCGCCGAGCTGGAGGCGCTGCTTTCCGGCGAGGCCGACGGCAACGACGCCTTCATGGAGATCAACTCCGGCGCGGGGGGCACCGAGTCGTGCGACTGGGCCGGGATGCTGCTGCGGATGTACACCCGGTGGGCCAACGCCCACGGCATGACCGTCGAGTTCCTCGAGGAAACGGCGGGCGATCAGGCGGGGATCAAGTCGGTCACGCTTCAAATCAACGGGCCCAACGCCTACGGCTGGCTGAAGAGCGAGGCCGGCGTGCACCGGCTGGTCCGAATTTCGCCGTTCGACGCGGCGGCCAAGCGGCACACCAGCTTCGCCTCGGTCTGGGTCTATCCGGTCGTGGACGACAACATCGTGATCGAGATCAACCCCTCGGACGTTCGCACGGACACCTATCGGGCGTCCGGCGCGGGGGGCCAGCACATCAACAAGACGGATTCCGCAGTCCGGCTGACCCACCTTCCCACGGGGATCGCTGTGGCCTGCCAGATGGGCCGCTCGCAGCACCAGAACCGCGAGGAAGCCTGGAAGATGCTGCGCGCTCGGCTGTATGAGGCCGAACTCCAGCGGCGCGAAGCCGCCCAGGCGGCCATCGAGGACCAGAAGACCGACATCGGCTGGGGCCACCAGATCCGCAGCTACGTCCTGCAGCCCTACCAGATGGTCAAGGACCTGCGCACCGAGGTGGAAACCTCCGACACCGGGGGGGTCCTGGACGGCGACCTGGACGCTTTTATGGGCGCGGCCCTGGCGCAGCGTGTGGGTGCGACCCGGGACGCGTAGGTTTTCCCTCCCCTTCATGGGGAGGGACAGACCGCGCAGCGGTCAG
>JANPKX010000361.1:0-2062 GCA_031426235.1 Alphaproteobacteria bacterium
CACGGCTTGCCGTTCTTGGCGATGATGACCTCCTCGCCCGCTTTGGCCTCTTCGACCAGGGACGACAGGTGGGTCTTGGCCTCGTAGAGGTTGACCTGTTTCATACCCTCAGCGTGAGCGCCTTGACCAAGTTGGTCAAGCTCAGAGGAAGTCCCGCACGTCGGTGATGTGGCTGGCGATGGCGGCGGCGGCGGCCATGGCGGGGCTCATCAGGTGGGTGCGGCCGCCGCGGCCCTGGCGGCCCTCGAAATTGCGGTTCGATGTGGAGGCGCAGCGTTGGCCGTCGCTGAGTTTGTCGGGGTTCATGGCCAGGCACATGGAGCAGCCGGGCTCGCGCCATTCGAAGCCGCCGGCCTTGAAGATCGCATCCAGACCCTCTTCCTCGGCCTGGGCCGCGACGAGGCCGGAGCCCGGCACCACCATGGCCCGCACGTGCGGCGCCACCAGGCGTCCGTTCAGGAAGGCCGTCTGCACGATGGCGGCCGCGCTGCGCAGGTCTTCGATCCGGCTGTTGGTGCACGAGCCGATGAACACGACGTCGACCTTGGCCTCGGTGATCGGCTGGCCGGCGGTCAGGCCCATGTAGTCAAGGGCGCGGGCCGCCGAGGCGCGCTTGTCGGGCGTCTCGAAGCTGCCCGGAGACGGCACGAGGCCCGTCACGGCGACGACGTCCTCGGGGCTGGTGCCCCAGGTCACCGTCGGGGCGATCTTTGCCGCGTCCAGTACGGTCTCGCGGTCGAACTGGGCGTCGTCGTCGGTGAAGAAGGTCTTCCAGTAGCTGAGCGCCATGTCCCAGGCGCCGCCCTTGGGGCTGGCCGGGCGACCCTTGAGATACTCGAACGTCGTCTCGTCGGGGGCCACCAGGCCGGCCTTGGCGCCGCCCTCGATGGTCAGGTTGCACAGCGTCATGCGGCCTTCCATCGACAGGGCGCGGACCGCAGAACCGGCGAACTCGATCACCGAGCCGGTGCCGCCGGCGGTGCCGATCTCGCCGATGACGGCCAGGGCGAAGTCCTTGGCGCCGACGCCGGGCGCGGGCTCGCCCTCGATGCGGACGCGGAAATTCTTCGCCTTCTTCTGGCGCAGGGTCTGGGTGGCCAGGACGTGCTCGACCTCGGAGGTGCCGATGCCGTGGGCCAGGGCTCCGAAGGCGCCGTGCGTCGAGGTGTGGCTGTCGCCGCAGACGATGGTCATGCCCGGCTGGGTGCGACCCTGCTCCGGCCCCACCACATGGACGATGCCGTTGCGGATATCGCCCATCGGGAAAAACTCGATGCCGTATTCGGCAACGTTTTTCGCCAGGGTCTGGAGCTGCAGCCGCGCCTCTTCGTCGGCGACGGCGTCGACGCCCAGGGCCTGGCCCTCGGTCGGCACATTGTGGTCGGCGACCGCGAGGGTCCGGTCGGGGCGGCGCACGGGGCGTCCGGCGGCGCGCAGGCCCGCGAACGCCTGGGGCGTGGTCACCTCATGAATCAGGTGCAGGTCGATATAGAGGATCGCCTCGCCGCCATCCTGTTCGGCGACGACGTGGGCGTCCCAGATCTTGTCGTAGAGGGTCTTGCCGGCCATGGCCCGCATGTAGGTCGGCGGAGGCGCGCACGTCTAGTGCTGCGACGCGGCCATCGGCGCCGGCAGCGCCCCCATCCCCGCCAGGGCTGTGCGCAGCGCCGTCACCAGCGGGGTATGCGGCTCTGCGCCGAGACGGGTGACCAGCCGGGTGTTGTCGAGCAGCACCGGCCGGTCCCAGAGGTACCTCATCTCAAGCATCTCGCGCATCGTCTCGTTGAATGGGGCTATGGCGGAAAGCGCGAACCAGGGGATCCGCCGCACCGTCAGCCGCCGGCCGGCGGCCTGCTCCAGAGCGGTCGCCAACTCCGCGCCCGTGACCTGCTGGCCGCGGAAGTGGAAGACCTCGAAGGGCGCGAGGTCCGCGTCCACAAGGCGCACGAAGGTCTCGGCCAAGTCCGGCAGGTAGGCCCAGGCGTGCGCGATCTCCAGCGGGCCGGGATAGTTCACCGCGGTCAGCGGCCGGCCGGGTTTCAACAGGCCCTGGGACATCCAG
>JANPKX010000362.1:0-5091 GCA_031426235.1 Alphaproteobacteria bacterium
CCTCGCGCCGTTGGCGCCTATGGTGCGACCTGCGGTGCAGCCGGACTGGAGCGATCCAGTGCTGCATCTGATGACCGTCCTGATCGACTTCGAGGCTGCCGGCCGGTCCCGCCGCGCGGTGGTGGACGCGCTGAAGGCGCAGGGCGTGGGAAGCCAGGTCCACTACATCCCTGTTCACCGCCAACCGTACTACCGCGAGCGCTACGGCGCCCTCGACCTGCCCGGCGCTGAGGCCTGGTACGCCCGATGCCTGTCGCTGCCTCTCTACCCGGGCATGGCGGACGAGGATGTGGACCACGTGGTCGCGGCGCTGCGCAACGCCCTGGTGTCTTGAGTCCAGCCTAGGCGGCGAGACCCGCCTGTTGGATCAGGTCGCGCATCGCCTCCACCTGGCCGGGTGCGGCCGCCAGTTCAGCGCGTGTTTCGTCCAGCCGCGCCAGGCGGAACGCTTCCAGCTTGGCGCGATCGGCCGCCGGCCCGAGAGGCGCTGTGTCCCCGGCCGCCAGCTTGAGCAGCAGCGCCAGGCGATGCAGGACGGGGGCGTTGGCGCGCGCGACGCTATGGGCCAGCTTGCTGCGAACTTCGATCTCGCCGCCAAGCTCGCCCAGCTTCACCTGGATGGGGTTGAAGTCCTCGGTCACCAGCCCACAGCGGCCGACTGAGCGTTGCAGGACCGCCAACTGGGCCAGCCGCATGGCCGGCCCGTCGGTGGCGGCGGTCATGTCCTTCTCGAAGCGCAGCGAGTTGACCACCGCCTTCAGCCAGCCGCCGGCCTGGCGCTTGTTGCCGGCGCCGACGACGTTCTCGGTCAGCCAGACCAGGGCTTCAATCTCCTCTCGCGAGGTCATGTCCTGGCCCAGATAGGCCTCGACGAAATCGCCGGTCACCAGCATCCGCGAGCGGGTGGTAAAGGCCGCCTGCACCTCTTCGTGCGGCAGAAGCTTGCCGGACGCGGCGGTCAGCGACATGCCCAGGGCGCGCAGGACATCGATCTCGCCCGCCGCATCGCCCGGCCGCAGGCGCCTGGGGCCGGTCAGTTCGCGCAGGATGCGGCGACAGATCGCGGCGCGGGTGTCCTGGAAGTTTTCTCCGGCCAGCAGCGTCGCCAGCCTGCGCGCCAAGGGCGACAGTTCCGGCATCACCTTGGCGACCGATTTCTCGACACGGATCAGGCGCTCGACCGACTCGTAGGCCGCCAGTCGGGTCATTGCGGCCAGATTGGCGCCCAAGTCGCCGCCCTTTCCCATCAGGTCGGTCATGCCCGGCTTGGTTTCCAGGATCTCGGCCAGCGGTTGCTGCAGCGTCGCCAGGGCAAGGCCTCGGCCCGCTCCCTTGGCGGGCGCGGCGTCGGCCAGATCCATCAACCGCGTAATCTTCTCGCCCCAGGTGTGCGCCGAGGCGATCGAAGCCGCGACGCCCGCGCCCAGCAGGTAGGATCGCTCAGGATCGCCGGCCAGCCGTTCAGCGGCGGCGGCGAAGCCCTCCTTGTCGATGTCCGGCAGGGCACCGCGGCGATGGTCGCGCATCAGGCGCTCGACCGCCCGCTCCACCAGGGCCTGGAAGGTGCGGATCAGTTGATGGACCGACGCGTTACGCGCATGGGCCTCAGGCACGGCGATCTTCTGCAGCGCATGCTGGATCTCCGTACCCGAAGCCTCCAGCTTCTCGACGAGGTCGGCACGGTGAAGAAGTTCGAAGGGTGTCGCATGGTTGCGTTCGAGCCAGGTCTCGAGCAGTCGGCCGATCCGCTCGCGGGCATGGGCGGTGTAGAGATCCTGAGGGGTCACGCACAGCGACTGGGGCTCGGCCTGGGGTTTGCTCTTCGCGGCTACCTCGGCGGCGCCGAGCTTCAGGATCACCACCGCGGCATATTCGCGGGTCTCCTCGTTGAAGGTCTCCTTGGTCACCTTGACGGCCGCGGCCTTGGCCGCCTGCATCAGAGCATTGCCGGTCTCGATGGAGTGGGCGCGGTCCTCCGTGGCGAGATGCAGCGTCCAGGCCGCGCCGGGCACCTTCCGCACAAAGACTTCGAAATGCACGCTGTAGCCATCCATCAAGGCGTCTCCCCGGATCAGGAGACGTTCATCGAACAAGCTTAAGGTCGTATTGACCGCATGGGGCTCGCCGACCGGCCCCATTGAGGCCACGGTGAAGGCTCACTAGGCTGACCGGTACTGTGGCGCGTCTCGGTAAAGGAGAGATCAACTTCAGATGGCAAAAATAACCCTGGTGGACGATGACGAGAACATCGTCACATCGGTCAGCCTGGCGCTCGAAAGTCATGGCCATACGGTCAAGGCCTACTTCGACGGCGCCTCCGGCCTGGCGGCGCTGGAGAACGATCCCCCGGACGTGGCCATTCTGGATGTGAAGATGCCGCGTATGGACGGGATGGAGGTCCTGCGTCGGCTGCGGCGCACCTCAGACATGCCCGTGATCATCCTGACCTCGAAGGACGAGGAGATCGATGAGATCCTCGGCTTCAACCTTGGCGCCGACGATTACATGCACAAGCCGTTCAGCCAGCGTCTGCTGATCGAGCGGGTCAAGGCCGTACTGCGTCGTGCCGGCCGCGGCGCCGAGGATGATGGCACGGCGGGCCCGGCCCCCGGCCCCGACGCCGCCGCCCGCGCCGTCAAGCGCGGAAAGCTGACGCTGGATCCCGCCCGCCACGAAAGCCTGTGGGAAGGCAAGGCGGTCAAGCTGACCGTCACTGAGTTTCTGCTGCTACAGTCCCTGGCCCAGCGCCCGGGGTTCGTGAAGAGCCGCGACAACCTGATGGACGCGGCCTACGACGATCAGGTCTATGTCGACGACCGCACGATCGACAGCCACATCAAGCGCATGCGGAAGAAGTTCCGCGAGGTGGACCCTGAGTTCGACGCGATCGAAACCCTCTATGGCGTCGGCTACCGATACCGCGAGGCCTGAGCGCCGGCGCAGGTTCCGGTTTCCAGGGCTGCCAGGCTCGCGCCTGGGGCGCCTGATCCTGGCCCTGAACCTGCTGGGCCTTGCGATCCTGGTCTCTGGCGCCCTGGTGCTGAACGAGCTGCGCCGAGGGCTGGTTAACGCCCGGATTGATAGCCTGAACACCCAGGGCGAGCTGATCGCTTCGATCCTGAACCAGGCGGCCACGGTCGGCGAGCCTGAGCCACGGATGGACCAGGCCCTGGCGGTCGAACTGCTGCAGACGCTGTCCAATCCGCGAACCCAGCGCGCGCGCCTGTTCGACAGCCGCGGGCGGCTGGTCGCCGACAGCGACTGGATGACCGATTCCGTGGAATCGCGTGAGCTGCCGCCGGCCCGGCCCAGGGGGGAAGACGCCGGGCGGCTGGACATCATGCCCCGAGCCACGCCGCCGACCCCCGTGCAGGTTCAGCGCGCTTTGTCCCACGAGGTCGCGGTGGCGCTCCAGGGCCGCCATTACGCCGGCATGCGACCGGGCGCGGGTGGACGGCGGGTGGTCTCCGTCTCGATCCCGATCCAGCATGTGCGCGCGGTTCTGGGGGTCGTGACCCTGGAATCCAGCGATGTGGACGCGATCATCGCGCGTGAGCGCGCCGCGCTGGTTCCCTTCATCCTGATCGCCATCCTGGTGACCGTGGCCTCGTCGCTGTTGCTCAACCGCCTGGTCGCCCAGCCGGTGATCCGCCTGGCGCGGGCCGCCGACCAGGTGCGCCAGGACCGTGCGCGGGCCATTTCTCTGCCGGCCCTGTCGCGACGGAACGACGAGGTGGGCGACCTGACCCGCAGTCTCGAAGCCATGACCGGCGCCCTGTCCGAGCGGATGGACGCCATCGAGTCGTTTGCCGCCGACGTGGCCCATGAGATCCGCAATCCGCTGACCTCCCTGCGTTCGGCTGTGGAGACTCTCGACATCGTCACCGACGCCTCGGCCCGGGAGCGTCTGCTGGGCATCCTCAAGAACGACGTCCAGCGGCTGGACCGCCTGGTTACCGACATCTCCAACGCCTCGCGGCTGGATGCCGAACTGTCCCGGGACCAGCCCCGGATCGTGGATTTCAGCCGTCTGATCCTGGACATCGTCGCTCTCTACCAGGCCACGGCGAAGCCGGGCGAGGCCGCGGTGACTTTCACCCCGCACGGCGGCATGTCGGCGATCCGCGTGCAGGGGCGCGAGGGGCCGCTGGGCCAGATCGTGCGCAACCTGATCGACAACGCCCGCTCGTTCAGCCCGCCGGGCGGCAAGGTGATGGTGGGCCTGCAGGCTGGCCGGGGCGACGTCACCCTGTTCGTCGCCGACAACGGGCCCGGGATCCCGCCGGAAAACCTGGAGACCGTCTTCGAGCGATTCTACACCTCCCGACCCAAGGGCGCCGCCTTCGGAGGGAACTCGGGGCTGGGCCTGTCCATCGCCCGTCAGATCGCCGTCGCGCACGGCGGCACGCTGATGGCGACCAATCGGACCGGACCGGACGGCAAGATCGCCGGCGCGATCTTCGTCCTGACCCTGCCGGAAGCCGGGGCTTGATCGTCCATGGCGGCCTGATCGCCCGGCGCCAGCAGGGGCTGTGGCGCGGGGTGCTGATCCAGGGGGCCTCCGGGGTCGGCAAGAGCGATCTGGCGCTGCGGGCTCTGGACCTGGGGTTCAGGCTGGTGGCCGACGACCGGGTCCTGCTGTGGGTCGCGCAGGGGCGGCTCTTCGGCCGGGCGCCTGAGGTCTTGTCGGGATTGATGGAGGTGCGCGGGCAGGGGCTGGTGGCGATTGAGCCGGTGCGCTTTTGCGAGGTGGTGCTGGCCGTGACCCTCGGGACGCCCGACCGGATGCCTGATCCCGCAACCTTGAATGTCATGGGTGTCGCACTTCCACGCGTCTTGGTTGATCCGTTCGAAATCTCCGCGCCTGCGAAACTCGGTCGCGCCATGGAGGCCTTTGCCGCGCCGCACAAGAGGGGTATCTAGCTCGGCTCGCGCCGCGTTTTTGGGCGCCATCGGGTGGGGATCCCCCTTGGGACAGCAGTCGTGATCGGCCTTGTGATCGTTACTCACGGCCGTCTGGCGCAGGAATTCATCTACGCCATGGAACACGTCGTCGGTCCGCAGGCCGCGGTCGAGGCGATCTGCATCGGC
>JANPKX010000363.1:0-4012 GCA_031426235.1 Alphaproteobacteria bacterium
CCGTCACCGGCTCGGCCGACTACGAACTGAGGGTCGTGACCCGCGACATGCACGCCTTCGACGACTTCCTGCGCGAGAAAATCCTGTCGCTGGGCCTGGTCTCGAACATCGAGAGCCGGATCGTGATCCGCTCGGTGAAGAACACCACCGCCGCGCCCCTGGGTCTGGTCAGCCCCTATGTGAGTGCGCACGGGTAGGCTGCCGTCATTCCTCCCCGCTGGGGGAGGAATTGTGAGGAGATACCCATGATCGAACTCGTCATCGACCAGCGCCGCAAGGACCTCGGCGGGTTCGAGGTCGGGCGGGTCTTGCCGTTCGCCGAGCATCGCATGGTCGGCCCCTTCGTATTCTTCGATCACATGGGTCCGGTGGACTTTGCAGCCGGCTTCGGCCGCAACGTCGATGTCCGCCCGCATCCGCACATCGGGCTGTCCACCGTCACCTACCTCTTTGAGGGCCACATCACCCACCGTGACAGCGTCGGCGCGGTCCAGGAGATCAATCCGGGCGAGGTCAACTGGATGACCGCCGGGTCGGGCATCACCCACTCCGAGCGGTTCGAGACCCTGCGCGCCCAGGGCGGCCGCATGCACGGCATCCAGGCCTGGGTCGCGCTTCCAACCGAGTTGGAAGAGATGGCGCCCAGCTTCGCCAACCACGGCCCGGCCGACCTGCCGACCTATGAGAGCCCCGACGGCAAGCTCTGGTCGCGCCTGGTGGCCGGCAAGGGCTGGGGGGCCGAGGCGAAAGTGAAGACCCAATCACCGTTGTTCTACTGTCATTGGCGCCTGCGAGCGGGCGCTCAAGCCGAGCTTCCGGCCGAGTATCCCGAGCGCGCGGCCTATGTCGCCGAAGGCGTGGTCGAAGTCGGCGGCGCCACGTTTCACGCCGGCCAGATGATCGTCTTCGACCCCGGCCAGCCGATCCTGTTCACCGCGCTCACCGACGCCATCGTCATGCTGCTGGGCGGCGAGCCGGTGGGCCCGCGCTTCATCGAGTGGAACTTCGTGTCGTCGTCGAAGGACCGGATCGAACAAGCCAAGGCCGACTGGCGCTCCGGGCGGATGAAGCTGCCCGACGCCGACGACAAGGAGTTCATCCCGCTGCCGGAGCCCACGCCGCCCGCGAATCCGATGAGCTGAAGCCGAAGCCTAACCCGCCAGCGCCTTGCGGGTCTGAGTCCAGTACTGCGCGCCGGTGATGACCGTGATCACGGCCGCCAGCCAGAACATCGTGTGGGCGGCGACCTCAAAGCCAGCTCGCAAGGCCGTGCCGTCCGGCAGGCTGAAAGCGCCCCAGGCCGCGACGATCAACTCCATAGTGAGAGCCACCAGCTGCAGCGTAGTCTTCCACTTGGCCAGCAGGGTGACAGGCAACTTCACGCCCTTCCCCGCGCCCACTTCGCGCAGGGCGCTGACGGTGAACTCGCGGAACAGGATCAGGC
The DNA here is from genome assembly GCA_031426235.1 of Alphaproteobacteria bacterium. GTDB lineage: Bacteria > Pseudomonadota > Alphaproteobacteria > Caulobacterales > Caulobacteraceae > Phenylobacterium. The sequence continues at coordinate 1,445 of JANPKX010000363.1, forward strand.
CGGCCGGCAGCACCACCATCGGCTGGGGCCCGAGCGACATGAGCCCCAGGATGGCCCCGCAGACCAGCACCTTGTCGCCGATGGGATCGAGGATGGCGCCCCACACGCTCTCGGCGTCCATCCGCCGCGCCAGCCAGCCATCGAAGAAGTCGGTGACGGCGGCAATCACGAAGGCGTAGACGGCCCACCGCTGGAGGGCGAACTGGGTGTCCGGCTCCAGCCGGTTCGAGAAGTAGGGCACCGCGCCCGACGAGGCGGCCAGCGCGACGAACATGAAAAGGGCCATGATCAGGCGCGAGCCGGTGATGATGTTCGGGAGCGACTTCATGGGCAGTGAGCGTCCAAGCTTGACCTAAGGTTCCCGCATTTAGCCGGGTATTGGACGAGTCGCCTGCACGATCCGCCGCAAGGACCAGGCGGTCACGGGCCGGGCTGCGCCCTTCCCCTGTTGCGGGAAACCGCAGACAGTGCCGAAAACCGGCTCAAGGAGACGACCATGAAGGCCCCGGTCAACCGCCGCGCATCGCTGGCGCTCATGGCAGGATCGACCCTTGCCGCAGCCGGCGCAGGCGCACAGGCGGCTGTCGCTCCGCTACCCAAGATCACCATCTACCATCTTGAGGGCCGCCGATCCGAGCGGGTGGTGTGGCTGATGGAGGAGCTGGGACTGCCCTATGAGCTGAAGTTCAAGCGCGGCGACCTGGCCGGTTCCATGGGGATGATCCGCGCGCTGAGCCCGGTCGTCCCGATGGCGCCCACAGTGCAATACGGCGACCAGGTGCTGGTGGAGTCCGGGGCCATCTTGGAGATGATCCTGGCCCGGCATGCGCCCGGCAAGCTGGTCCCGGCCTTGGCCAGCCCCGATTATCCCTATCACCTGATGTGGATGCATTATGCCGAGGGCTCGCTGGCCGCGCGCCTGTTCTCGGACTACCGCGCCTGGATGACCAACCCGCCGAAGCAGCGTTCGCCCCTGGTCGACAGCGAGGCCACGGTGCAGTTCGCCGAGAACTACCTGGCCGCCCATCCGTGGTTCGGAGGCGCGCAGTTTTCCGCGGCCGACATCATGATGATGTTCCCGCTGAACGTCGCCACGACGCTGAACCTCGTCGACAAGGCTCAGTTTCCCAAGGTGGCGGCCTGGAAGTCCCGGATCGAGGCGCGGCCAGCCTATCAGCGCATGCTGGCCAAGGCGCGGCCCGACGGCATGATCGGCAACCTGCCCGTCCTGCCCGCCCACGCCCCCTCCGGGCCGCGCGGCAGCATGGCGCCGCCGCCGAAGCCGCCGTCCTGAGCAGCCTCAGCGCCTACCCCTTGCGGAAGTACCCGTGGACCCGCTGGGCCAGGGCTTCGGAGACGCCTTCGACCTTGGCGAGGTCGTCGACGCTGGCGCGGCTCACGCCCCGGGCGCTTCCGAACGCGTGCAGCAGGGCCCGCTTGCGGCCAGGGCCGACGCCCTCGATCTCATCCAGCGGATTCTTCTTCATCTCGGCGGAGCGCTTGGCCCGGTGCGTGCCGATGGCGAAGCGGTGCGCCTCGTCGCGCAGACGCTGCAGGTAGTAGAGCACCGGCGACTTCGGCTCGAGCATGAAGTAGGGCCGACCCGGGATGAAAAAGCGTTCCAGCCCGGCGTCTCGGTCCGGACCCTTCGCCACCCCGACAACCGCGACGTCGTCGACGCCGAGATCGGCCATGACCTCCATCACGGCGCCAATCTGGCCCTGCCCACCGTCGATCAGCACGAGATCTGGCCGGACGGCCCCTACCCCCTCCTCTTCCTCCTTGGCCAGGCGGGCGAAGCGGCGGCGCAACACCTCCTTCATCATGCCGAAGTCGTCGCCGGGCGTGATGTCGACACCCCGGATATTGAACTTCCGGTACTGGGATTTCTGGAAGCCATCGGGGCCAGCCACGATCATCCCGCCGACGGCGTTCGTGCCCATGATGTGGCTGTTGTCGTAGACCTCGATCCGCTCGGGCGCGGTGTCCAGACCGAAGGCTTCCGCCACGCCGGCGAGCAGCTTGGCCTGCGCCGAGCTTTCGCTCATCTTGCGGCCCAGCGCCTCGCGCGCGTTGGTGACGGCGTCCGCAACCAGGCCCCGTTTCTCGCCGCGTTGAGGCTGGCTAATCGCGACCCTGCGGCCCGACTTCTGGGCAAAGGCCTCCTCCAGAAGCTCGCGCTCAGCCGGCGTGTGACTGACCAGGATCAGCTTGGGGATCGGTTTGTCGTCATAGAATTGGCCCAGGAAGGCGGCCATGACGTCAGCGTCCTCGTCACTCTTGTCGACTCTGGGGAAGTAGGCGCGGTTGCCCCAGTTCTGGCCGGCGCGGAAAAAGAACACCTGCACGCAGGCCTGGCCGCCCTCGGCGTGGAGGGCGAAGACGTCGGCCTCCTCCAGGGTCTCCGGATTGATCTGCGTCTCCTGGGCGACGGACGCCAGGGCGCGGATGCGGTCGCGCAGGCGGGCGGCGCGCTCGAACTCCATGTCGTCGGACAGGACCTGCATCTCGTCGGACATCCGGCTCATCACCGCCCGGCTCTTGCCGCGCAGGAAGGCCTCGGCCTGG
>JANPKX010000364.1:0-2374 GCA_031426235.1 Alphaproteobacteria bacterium
GGCCGCCGTGCGAAAGGCCGCCGCCGGCCCCGCCATCGCGGCCCAGATCGAGGATGTCCGCGTCCTGGCCCGCAATCTGGGCCTTGAGGGCACGCCCGCCTTCGTCATCGGCGACTACCTGATCCCCGGCGCCGACATCAACGCCGTCCGCGCCGCGCTGGCGAAAGTGCGCGCTGGCGCGATGAAGCGTCCGGGCTCACCGACTTAGGCGCGGGCAGCCCGCATCATTCCCTCAAGGCCCTCGCCAGCCCCAACGTCAATCCCCACATCTGCTAGACATGCGCCACGTGCAGTCTGGAACAGTGGAATGACCGAGAAGATCGTCGTGATCGGCGCTGGGATGGCGGGCCTGTGGAGCGCCATGGCCCTGGCCCGGGCAGACCGGGAAATCCTGCTGCTGGACCGCGACCCGCCGCCCCCCCCGGGCGGGCCGGACGCGGCGTTCGAGGGCTGGACCCGGCGCGGCGTGGGCCACCTGCGCCACAGCCACGCCTTCCTCGCCCGCCTGCGCACCCTGGTCCGCGACGAGCACCCAGCCCTGCTGGACGCGCTGCTGGCCGCCGGCTGCCGCGAGCTGGGCTTCGAGGGCGGACTGACCGCCAAGCACAAGGAAACCTACGTCGCCGAGCCGATCGACGCGGACCTGGCCATCCTGACCAGCCGGCGCACGACGCTGGAGTTCGTGATGCGCGGCTATGCCGAGGGCCTGCCTGGCGTGACGATCCGCGCCAACACCTTCGTCAAGGACCTGATCGTGGCCCCGGGCGTGCCGGCAACGGTCAAGGGCGTGGTCTTGGAAGACGGGACTGAGATCACGGCCGACATGGTGGTCGACGCCTCGGGGCGCATCTCGAACGCCTACGACCAGCTTGCTGCCGCGGGCGCGGCCATACCCGAGAGCTCGGAGCCCTGCGGCATCGTCTACTTCACCCGCCACTATCGGCTCCGCCCTGGGATGGAGGAGCCGCCGCGCGGCACGGGCTCGACGACCGGCGACCTGGGCTACCTCAAGTTCGGCGTGTTCCCGGCCGACAACGGCTGCTTTTCGATCACCCTGTGCGCGCCCGAGGTCGAGGAAGAGCTGCGCAAGGCCCTGGTCGATCCCGATCGGTTCGACGCCGTGTGCCGCCAGATGCCGGGGATGGCCCCCTGGCTGGAGCCCGAGCGCACCGAGGCGGTCAGCCGCGTCTACGGCATGGGCCGGCTGGAAAGCCGCTGGCGGGATATCGCGCCTCAGGGACGGCCGGCCGTCCTGCGGTTCTATCCCGTGGGCGACAGCGTCGTGCGCACCAATCCGCTGTACGGGCGCGGCTGCTCGTTCGCCGCGGTCAGCGCACACCTGCTGCGCGACGCCCTGGCCGCCAGCCCGGACCCGGCCCGGCGCGCGATCGCCTATCGTGCGGCGGTCGAGCGCGAGCTGAAACCCTTCTACGACGTCATGCGCCAGGCCGACCGGGGCGCCATCCGCCGCGCCCGCGCCGCCCTGCTGCCGCAAGTGCCGCCCAACCTCACCCGCAAGGTCGCCAAGAGCTTCCTGGAGGACGGGGTGGCCATCGCGATCCGCGAGGATGTGGCGCTGTTGCGCGCCTTCCTGCTGGGATTCCATATGCTGGAGCATCCCCAGGCGTGGTTGAAGAAGCCATCGAACGTCGCGCGGATCATGAGGGTCTGGGCGAGAAGCAAGGCCGCCAAGGCGGACGCCCGGCCGCCGAAGCCCGGCCCGGACCGGCCAGACCTGTTTGCGGCCCTGGGCCTGCCCGCCGACGCCGATCCCTCCCGCCTGCGCGCCGAAGCGGCTTGACCACCGCCACGTAAAGCGCCGAGCCTCTGGATCAACAGTCCAGAGGAACGCAGCCATGCCCGACTTCAAGCTTCTGATCGACGGCCAGATGGTCGCCGGCGACGGGACGATGGACGTGATCAATCCCGCGACCGAGGAGACGCTCGCCACCTGCTCGCGGGCCTCGAAGGGCCAGCTCGACCAGGCCGTTGCCGCCGCCAAGGCCGCCTTTCCCGCCTGGGCCGCCACCTCGATGGACGAGCGGCGCAAGGCGCTGGTCGCCATGGCCGACGCCATCCAGGCCAACATCCCCGAGCTGGCCCGTCTGCTGACCCAGGAACAGGGCAAGCCGCTGGGCGACGCCACCGGCGAGGTGTTCGGATGCTCGGCCTTCTTCCGCTATTTCGCCAGCCTGGATCTGCCGGCCCGCGTGGTCACAGACGACGCGACCAGCCGCATCGAGGTGCGAGGTCAATACAATGGCTCCAACAAGCAAAATGTGTCAGCGCCATCACGCTGGTTGCCTCGCCAAAGTTGCGCTCTTGAATGATGCGCTTGGCGCGCTGTATCTGGTCGAAAAAGCGATAATTGAAA
>JANPKX010000365.1:0-10955 GCA_031426235.1 Alphaproteobacteria bacterium
CTCGAACGACAGGGCCTCGCCTGAGCCCAGGTTGTAAATGCCGTTGACCTGCGGGTTGTCCAGCAACCAGCGCACCACATCAGCCACGTCGCGCACATAGAGAAAATCGCGCATCTGGCCCCCGTCCGGCACGTCCGCGCGATAGCTCTTGAACAGCTGCACGCAATGACCCTCGCGCACTTTCGGCCAGATCTGCGAGGCCACCGATTTCATGGCGTGCTTGTGCTCTTCATTGGGCCCGTAGACGTTGAAGAATTTCAGGCCCACCCACTGCGGCGGCGCATAGTCTCGCGACGCCTGGCGCGCCGCGAACAGGTCGAACAGGGCTTTCGACCAGCCATAGGTGTTCAGCGGCCGCAGCGCCGCCAGCGACTCATAGGCATTGTCGTCATCGAACCCGTGCTCGCCGCCGCCATAGGTGGCCGCGGACGAGGCGTAGACCAGCCTGCGCTGATGGTCGGCGCACCATCGGAAGAGGTCGCGGCTGAGGGTGAAGTTCGAGTGGACGATCTTGTCCGCGTCCGGCTCGGTCGTTGACGAGATCGCCGCCATGTGGACAACCAGCTCGACGTCCCGCCAGCGCCTGTCCAGCCAGTCGAACATCAGTTCGGGCGCCACGAAGTCGCCGATGGGATGCTTGGCGATGTTGCGCCACTTGCCCAACTCCGCTTCGCGCAGCCGGTCACAGACCACCACGTCGAGATCGCGATCCTCCGCCAGGCGGGCCACGATGTTCGAGCCGATGAACCCGGCGCCGCCGGTGACGAAGACGATCCTGCGCTGGGTCATGGCGTTCCGGCCTCCCTGGTCAGCCGCGCGATTGCGGCGGTCGTGGAATAGCCGTCCACGATCTCGGCCAGCCGCACCTGTCCGCCCCAGGACTTCACAAGGTCCCCGCCGACCACCTGGTCTTCGCTGTAGTCCGCACCCTTGATCAGGACGTCAGGCCGCGCCGCCTCGATCAGACCGATCGGCGTCGGGTCGTCGAAGGGGGCGACAAGGTCCACGCTGCGCAGGCCTGCCAGCACAAGGGCGCGGGATTCCAGGTCGTTGATCGGCCGTCCCTCCCCCTTCAGCGCGCGCACCGAGGCATCCGAGTTCACGCCGACGATCAGCCGGTCGCACCATGTGCGGGCCTGCGCCAGATAGGCCACGTGACCCTTGTGAAGAATGTCGAAGCAGCCGTTGGTGAAGCCGACCCGAAGGCCCTCGGCGCGCCACCGCGCCACCTCCTCGGCCATGCGCTGGGCGGTCGCGACCTTGCCATCGATGTGGGCCGTGTGCGCGGACAGCACCGCTTCGACCAGGTCCCGCGGGCTGACCGTCGCCGTGCCAGCCTTGCCGACCGCCACGCCGGAGGCGAGCTGGGCGAAGGCGATGGCGGTCTCCACGTCCGCGCCGGCAGCCAGGGCCAGGCCGACGGCGGCCAGGGCGGTGTCGCCGGCGCCCGAGGCGTCGAACACCTCGCGCGGCGTGGTCGGGAAGTGGCGTACCGGCTCGCCCCGCAATCCGAGCGAGACCCCCTTCCCCGCGCGGGTGACCAGGACGCCGCGGGTCGACCACAGCTCCAGCGCTCGCTCGATCGCTGCCGCGACCTCGGCATCCGTCTCCGTCGGCAGGTCCGTGGCCTCGCCAAGTTCAGCCGCATTGGGCTTCACCAGATCCACGTCGCCGTAGCGGGCGAAGGAGCGCGCTTTCGAATCGACGATCACCCGGGCGCCGGGCTCGGCGGCGTCCCGCGCCGCGGCGATCACGGCATCGGTGATGACCCCCTTGCCGTAGTCCGAAAGCAGGATGACCCGGGCGCCGCGGCTGGCGTCGCGCAGGGTCCGGATCACGCGCTGTTCGACCTCGCCCGCGACCGCGCGGCTTTCCTCCAGATCGACCCGCAGCAGCTGCTGGCCGCCCGATATGAAGCGTGTCTTGAGCGTGGTGGGCCGCTCGGCGTCGGTGATCAGGTAGCCCTCGATGTTCGCCGCCTCCTCGCCGACCAGCCGCGAGGCGTTACGGCCTTCCGCATCGGCCCCCACAACGCCGACCAGGGCCACTGAGCCGCCCAGGGCGGCCACGTTGCGCGCCACATTGCCGGCCGCGCCCAGCATCTTCAGCTCGTGAGAACGGGCCAGCACCGGGATGGGCGCCTCCGGCGAAACCCGGGTTACAGTGCCATAAACGAAGCGATCGACCATCAGGTCGCCGACGCAGGCCACCTGCGTTCCGGGGATCGCGGCGAGGAGCTGTTGGAGCGCGGCCAGGTCCATGCGCTAGCGTGTGCGGCGCGTTGACGGGCCGGTCAAGCCGGCGCGACGGCGGCGCGGATCGCCCGCAGTTGCCGCAGCAGGGGCTCAGCGGCCTCCAGCGCCAGCGCGCTGGGTCCATCGCACAGCGCCCTGTCCGGGTTAGGGTGGAATTCGAGGAACACGCCATCGGCCCCGGCCGCCACCGCGGCGCGCGCGATCACCGGCACCCCCTCGCGCCGCCCGCCCGTGGCGACGCTGTTGCTGCGCGGATCGGCCCCGGGGAGCTGCACGGCATGGGTCGCATCTATGGTGACAGGGGTTCCCATCTCCTTCATCCGCGCGATGCCCAGCATGTCCACCACCAGGTTGTTATAGCCGAACGAGACCCCCCGTTCGCAGAGGATCGTCAGGTCATCCCCACCCGTCGCCTCGCGGATCTTGTCGACGATGGCCCGGGTGTCCCAGGGCGCCAGGAACTGGCCTTTCTTCACATGCAGCAGCCCGCCCGCCGCCTTCGTGGCCCGGGCCGTGGCGGCGACGAGGTCGGTCTGGCGGCAGAGGAAGGCCGGGATCTGCACCAGCTCGGCGACCGCGGCGACCGGCTCGGCCTGGGCGATTTCGTGCAGATCGGTGCAGACCGGGACGCCCAGGTCGGCCTTCACCGCCGCCAGCATCTCCAACCCCCGTTCCAGCCCAGGCCCGCGATAGCTCTCGATCGAGGATCGGTTGGCCTTGTCGAAGCTGGCCTTGAACACGTAGGGCAGGCCGAGGTCGGCGCAGATCGCCTTCAGCTGGCGTCCCACGGCCAGGGCCATGTCCAGGTCCTCGAACACATTGATTCCGGCGATGACGGCGAGCGGGCGCCCGTCACCGATCGAGAAGTCTGCGCGCGGGAGAGAGAGAACGGCCATGGCGCCCTTGATTTCGTCGCTGCTTCGGCTGTTTGGCCCGCGCCGCTGGCGATCTCAACCCCGCGCGCGTCCTTATCGACTTCCGCGCCGTACCTCTCGGACCACGGTTGGCGCCACATGATGCTTCAGTGCTAAGTCTGCCTAGGGATTCAAAGGGCCATCACGAATGAGTTCGAGTTCTTTAGCTATGGACCTCAAGGGCGCGCCGGCCACATTCCGCGCCGCGGCCCGGGTGATGGCGCAGAACTGGACATCGGGGGTCTTCACCTTCGTCCTGCCTGATGGCCGCTCCATCCGCCTGGAGGGCGAGGACGACGGTCGCGAAGGCACCCTGATCATCCACGACTACCGCTTCATCAACCGCGTCCTCGGTTCAGGGACCATCGGGTTTGGCGAAGGCTACATGGCCGGCGAGTGGGACTCTCCGGACCTGTCGCGGGTGCTGGAGGTGCTGGCCCAGAACTTCGCCAAATGGGACAATGTCTCGTTTGGCAACCCCGTGATGACGGCGCTAAACCTGTTGATCCACGCCCTCAAGGGCAACTCACGCGGCGGGTCCAAGCGCAACATTCACGCGCACTACGACCTGGGCAACGCCTTCTATTCACGCTGGCTGGATCCGACGATGACCTATTCCGCAGCCCGGTTCGCCCGTCCCGGCGAGCCGCTGCCGGTGGCCCAGGAGCGCAAGTATCGCACCCTGGCCGAAAGCATGAACCTGCGGCACGATCACCACGTCCTCGAAATCGGCTGCGGCTGGGGCGGTTTCGCCGAGTTCGCCGCGCGCGACGTTGGCGCCCAAGTGACGGCCATCACCATCTCCGAAGCGCAGTACAAATTCGCCAAGGAACGGATTTTCCGCGAGGGCCTCGCCGAAAAGGCGGACATCCGCCTCGTCGACTATCGCGACGTGGCCGGCAAGTTCGACCGCGTGGCCTCCATCGAAATGTTCGAGGCGGTCGGCGAGCGCTACTGGCCGACCTACTTCGACAAGATCCACGGCAGCCTGAAGCCCGGCGGCCAGGCCGGTTTGCAAATCATCACCATCCGCGACGAACTGTTCGATCACTCCAAGCGCACGCCTGACTTCATCCAGAAGTACATCTTCCCAGGCGGGATGCTGCCGTCGGAGGAGCGGCTGAAGGCGGCCACCGACCGGGCGGGCCTGTCCTGGGGCCCGATCTCGCGGTTCGGAATCTGCTACGCCGACACCCTGGCCGAGTGGGGTCGTCGCTTCGAGGCCGCCTGGGACGAGATCGTCCACCTGGGTTTCGACGAGCGGTTCCGTAAGCTCTGGCGATTCTACCTCAGCTACTCCGAGGCGGGCTTTCGCACCGAACGCACCGATGTCGTCCAGCTCAGCCTGATCAAGGCTTGAGCCGAAGCCCCTGTTCGCAAGGCCGTCGCCAAACTAAACAGGGGCGATGGAAGTCGCGTCCTCCGTGCTCGATCTGATCGGCAACACGCCGCTGCTGCGCCTGCGTCGGGCCAGCAGCGTCACCGGCTGCGAAATCCTCGCCAAGGCCGAGTTCATGAATCCCGGTCAGTCGGTCAAGGACCGCGCCGCGCTGCACATGGTCCGCGACGCCGAGGCCAGCGGCGCCCTGCGAACCGGCGGCCGGATTGTCGAAGGCACGGCCGGCAACACCGGCATCGGCCTGGCCATGGTCGCCAAGGCCCTGGGTTATGGCTGCACGATCGTCATCCCCCGGACGCAGAGTCAGGAAAAGAAGGACGCCATCCGGCTCTATGGTGCGCAGTTGGTCGAGGTCGACGCCGCCCCCTACGCCAACGAGATGAACTACGTGAAATATTCCGGTCGCTTGGCCGCTGAACTTAACGCGAAGGAGTCAGCGGGCGCGATCTGGGCCAACCAGTTCGATAATGTCGCCAATCGGCTGGCTCACGTCGAAGGCACCGGGCCCGAGATCTGGCGTCAGACCGACGGGAAGGTGGACGCCTTTATCTGCGCCGTCGGCTCAGGCGGCACGCTCGCCGGCGTGGCCCAGGCGCTGCGGGCTCACAATTCGGGCGTCAAAATTGGCCTCGCCGACCCGCACGGCGCGGCGCTTCATTCCTACTACACTGGCGGCGAGTTGAAGTCGGAAGGCGGGTCGATCAGCGAGGGCATCGGCCAGGGCCGGATCACCGCCAACCTCGAGGGCCTGGAGATCGACCACGCCTACCGCATCTCGGACGAGGAGATGTTGCTGACCATTTTCGACCTGATGGAGTTCGAGGGGCTCGTCATGGGTGGCTCCACCGGCATCAACGTCGCCGGCGCCATCCGCATGGCCCGCGACCTGGGGCCGGGCCATACGATCGTGACCGTGCTCTGCGACCACGGCCAGCGCTACCAGTCCAAGATCTTCAACCCCGCGTTCCTGCGCGAAAAGGGCCTGCCGGCGCCCCGCTGGCTGGAGCAACCATGACCGATCCCGTCGTCTCCGTCGCTTGGCTGTCTGACCACCTGACCGACCCCAACGTGCGCATCGTGGATGCGACCCTGCCGCTGGTCGGCCAACCGGGCCGCGGCCGCGACAGCTATGTGGCGGGCCATATCCCCGGCGCCGTGTTCTTCGACATCAACACCATCGCCGATCAGGCCACCGACCTGCCGCACATGCTCCCTAGCCCGGAGGCTTTCGCCGAGGCCGCTAGCGCCCTGGGTCTCGAGCGCAACGCGACGGTCGTGGTCTACGACGCCCACGGCATCTATTCCGCGCCGCGTGTGTGGTGGACGCTAAAGGTGATGGGGTATCCGAAGGTGTTCGTGCTGGACGGCGGGCTCAAGGCCTGGCTCGCGGACGGACATCGTGTGGAGACATCCGAGCCCGCCCCGGCGCCGGCTGCGGTCGCCCCGCTCTTCCACCCGGCCCTCGTCGCCGACCGGACCCAGGTCGCCCGGGTGCTCGCCAGCGGTGCGGCCCAGGTTGTGGACGCCCGCTCCGCCGCTCGTTTCACCGCCGAGGCGCCCGAGCCCAGAGCCAGCCTGCGTTCGGGCCATATGCCGGGCGCGCTGAACCTGCCGTTCAACGAGGTCGTCGCCGCGGACGGAACGCTGAAGTCGGCGCAGGCGCTGCGCGAGGTGTTCGCCCACGTCGATCTCCAGCGCCCCATCATCACCACCTGCGGCTCGGGCGTGACCGCCGCCGTCCTGGCGCTCGCGCTGGCCCGCCTTGGGCGCGGCGACGTGGCGGTCTATGATGGCTCGTGGACGGAATGGGGCGGGCGCACCGACACCGCCGTCGTGACAGGGGCCTGATCCATCCAGATACGCCTTGCCCGCGAGAGTGATCTCGCGAAACTGCCTGCGATCGAACTTTCCGCCGCCCAGGCCTTCCAGGGCCGCGACGTGCCGCCATCGCTATTCACGGATTCCTCGCCGTCCGACGGGTTCAGGCCGCAACTGGACACCGGAACCCTTTGGGTCGCTGAGATCGACGGGGAACTGGCCGCCTTCCTGGCCGCCTCGCCGCATGGCGATCGCCTGCACATCGACGAATTCGACGTCGCGCTTGGGCGCCAGGGCCAGGGGATCGGCACGGGCATGCTTGCGGACCTCATCGCCTGGGCGCGCACCAACGGCTTCGCCCGGCTGAGCCTGACGACCTTCCGCAACGTGCCGTGGAACGCGCCGTTCTACGCCGCCATGGGCTTCGTGGACTGGCCCGCGGACGACGCCCCCGCCAGCATCCGGCAACACCTTCTGTACGAGAACGCGCGGGGGCTGAAAGACCGCTGCGCCATGCGTCTGGACCTCTGATCAACGCATCGGTGGCGGGTACATCAAACCTGGCGCGGGGGCGCTCCACAGCGCGTTCAGCCCCCGGTCGAGCCGCAGCGCCGAGTCGGCGCCGAGGTCCCGGCGGAAGATCTCGTGATAGGCGCCGACCTGCCGGATCACCTGCAACGCCCAGTCGGGATTGAGGCCCAGCAGTGGCCCCAGGTCGCCCTCCAGGCCGAGCAGGCGGCGGGTTTCCGGATCCGTCGCGGTTTCCCGCGCCTGCTCGACGGTGCGCGCCGACAGCCCCAGTTCCTCGCCCAGCAGGGTCGCGAACACGGTCCAACGCACGATATCGGCCCAGACCGGATCGTCCTGACGCACGACCGGACCCAGCGGCTCCTTTGAGATGACGTCGGAGAGGATCACGTGTGCGCCGGGGTTGCTGAGCAGCGAACGGGACGCGGCCAGCGCCGAGACATCCGCCGAAAAGACATCGCAGCCTTCCTGCTCGTAGGTCCGCCGCGCCACCTGCTCGTTCGCCGCGGTAACCGGGCGCCAGGTCAGGCCCCGAACCCGGAAGTAGTCGTCCAGATTGGCGCTGGCGCCCGTCCCCGCCTGGACGCAGATCCGGGCGCCTGACAGTTCCTCGGCGCTGGTCAGACCCAGGGCCTTCGGAACCAGGAAGCCCTGGCCGTCATAGTAGGTGATCACCGGAAACGTCAGGCCTAACCCAGCATCCCGCGCAAAGGTCTGCGACGTGTTGCGTGACAGGATATCGATCTGGCCCGCCCGCAAGGCGCCGAAGCGATCGGGCGCTCCGATGACGGTGAACCGCACCTTGTCTGCATCGCTCAGCACCGCCGCCGCCACCGCCCGGCAGATGTCCACGTCGAAGCCGCGGTAGGCGCCTCGCGCGTCCGGCAGGGCAAACCCGGGCAGGCCGGCATGCACCCCGCACACCAGGTAGCCCCGCGCTCGCACCGCCGCCAGGGTCGGACTGCGGGCCGGCTTGTAAGCCGACTGAAGCGTGCTCGCCGGCGCGCCTGAGGACTTTGCCGGCGGCGGGGCGGCAGGCGGCGGGGCGCAGCAGCCGGCAGCGGCCAACGCCAGAACTGCAAGCGCCGCGGGCGCGCGGATCATTCCTGCTCCTTGAAACGGAGACTCGCTTGAGGCTCTAAGGGTATGGCGCACTTTCGCCAGCGTTGCCCAGGCCCGCAACCCCGCATGTCCGACAACACCCGCCTCATCCATGCCGGCGCGCTCACCGGCCCCCTGGCCCGCACCGTCGGCCCGCCGATCCAGCGCGGGTCCACCGTGCTGCTGCCGGATGCAGCCTCGCTGTATGACGACGCGAACCAGCTCACCTATGGCCGCGCTGGCCTGGCCGCTCAAAGCGCCTTGCAGAGCGCGCTGTGCGAACTTGAGGGCGCCGCGGGTGTCGCGCTCTATCCCTCCGGTATTGCGGCGATCGCCGGCGCGTTGCTGGCGGTCCTAGGGGCGGGCGACGAGATCCTGGTGGTCGATGCCATTTACAAGCCGGTCCGCCGGTTCTGCGACAATGTGCTGAAGCGCTACGGTGTCGGCGTTCGCTACTTTGACCCCGCCACGCCGCCTGAGGTCCTGGTCGGCGAGGCCTCGCCTGCGACCCGGCTGATCCTGATGGAGAGCCCCGGGTCGCTCTCCTTCGAGATGCAGGACATGGCGGCGGTGGCGCGGCTGGCCCGGGTGCGCGGCATTCTCACGGCCTGCGACAACACCTGGGGCGCCGGTTATCTCTACAAGCCGCTGGATCATGGGATCGACCTGTCGCTGCAGGCCCTGACGAAGTACGTCGGCGGGCACTCCGACGTCTTCATGGGGTCCGCCGCCGCACGCGATCCCGTGCTGGCCGCCAAACTCGCCAATGGCGTCAACAACATGGGCTGGGCCGTCTCGGGCGATGACGCCTACGCCATGCTGCGCGGCTTGCGCACCCTGCCCGTCCGCATGGCGCGCCAGGGCGCCAGCGGGCTTGCCATCGCCGCCTGGTTGCGGGACCAGCCCCAGGTCGCCGCGATCTATCACCCCGCCCTGCCCGGCTGCCCCGGTCACGACCTCTGGGCGCGGGATTTCAGCGGCGCCTGCGGGCTCTTCGCCGTCTCGCTCCAGCCCGCTCCCCAGGCGGCGGTCGACGCCTTCCTCGACGCGCTTGAGCTGTTCGGCCTGGGCTTCTCCTGGGGCGGGTTCGAGAGCCTGGCCATCTGGTGCGATCCCCAGCTGAAAGTTCGCGGCGCGGTTCGTGACTATGGCGGCCCGCTGATCCGGCTGCACATCGGCCTGGAAGAGCCCGACGACCTCATCTGCGACCTGCGTGCGGCCTTCGCCGCCTATGATGTAGCGCTGGGATGAGCAGCAGCCATGATGTCCAGCCCGACGACTGGCTGGACGCGTTCATGGCGGCCGAGCGGTTGCCGCCGGGCTTTCGCCAAACCTTCACGGCGGTCGCTGAGCCGCTCGCCGCGCGTGCGGCGGAGTGGCGCGGCGACTTTGGACGGCCCGTTCTGATCGGGCTCTGCGGCGCCCAGGGTTCCGGCAAGTCTACGCTCGCGGCCGCCACAGTCGCCTTGCTCACCGCCCGAGGGCTTTCGGCGGTCGCGCTCTCGCTCGACGATTTCTACCTGGGGCGGGAGGCGCGGACCTGGCTCGCCAAACAAACCCACCCGCTGCTTCAGACCCGCGGCCCTCCCGGCACCCACGATGTCGCCCTGGCCTGCGCGGTGCTCGACCATCTCAGTCGACCCGGAACCGTTCCCCTGCCCGCCTTCGACAAGGGCAAGGACGAACGCGCCCCACGGGCAGTCTGGCGCCAGGTCGAGGGTCCAGTGGATGTCGTGATCCTCGAGGGCTGGTGCGTCGGCGCGCGGCCGCAGCCGGCTGATGCGCTGCGCGCGCCCGTCAACGCCCTCGAGCGGACCCAGGACCCTTCGGGCGCTTGGCGCGGCTATGTGAACCGGCAGTTGGGCGAGGGTTACAAGGCCCTGTTCGCGCGGCTGGACCGACTGGTGCTCCTGGCCGCCCCCGGCTTCGAGGTCGTCCGCGGCTGGCGCGCCGAGCAGGAGCGGAAACTGCGCGCCCGGACCGGCGCCGGCATGTCCGACGCGGAGATCGGTCGCTTCGTCCAGCACTACGAGCGGCTCACGCGCTGGATCCTGGAGGACCTGCCCGCCCGCGCCGACTGGGTCGTGCCGCTGAACAATGATCGCACGCCGCGCGTGGCGCCCTGACGGCGCACGCGCTTCGGGGTCACACCTAAACTGATGTCCAGTTGGCGCAACGCCGGCCCCAAGGGACGTGCCTCGCCGCCGGGGATCAGATCACCGCGTAAGCTCGGCGACAAGAAAGTCGAAAACGGTCCGGACTCGCAGGCTGGTGTTCAACTCGCGATGCGTCGCGAGCCACATGGGAACCATCAGAGGCGACATGTCGGGAACGACGCGGCGAACCGTCGGTTCAGCGTCGCCGATATCCATCGGCACGCCGCCGATCCCAACGCCCTGCTTCACCAGTTGCCACTGCACGAGATGGTTGTCACAGATGATCGGAAAGTTCCGGCTTGTGACATTGAGGTCCCGCGAATTGAGCAGGTTCGCCAAGGGACCATTATTCGCAAAGGCCAGAAATACAGCGTCTTTCAGATCCGCGAAGGATTGGGGATTGCCGATCCTCGCACAGTAGCTGTGTGCGGCGTAAAAATAGCACTCGTCGTCGCGGATCTTCCGGGTGATCAGGTCCGGCTGCGGTGACGCAACGTGCCGGATCGCGATGTCGGCTGCGCGACGCAATAGGTCCGACGACGCGTTGGAGGCGACGACTTCTACCGAAATGCCCGGATACGCCTGACGGAGTTTCTGGATGATCGGCGGCAGGAGGAACGCGCTGTAGATCTCGCTGGCCGCGATGCAAATGGGCCCCTCGATGGACTGAGACTGCCCCGACGCCGCCCGGGACAGGCGGGACGCCGCCTCCCCCATACCACGCACGTGCTCCAGCAACTCTAACCCGCTCGGGGTCAGGATCAGCCCCCTGCCGGCGCGCTCG
>JANPKX010000366.1:0-3216 GCA_031426235.1 Alphaproteobacteria bacterium
GTTCGATTCGATGTCGTCCACGACCAGGATGCGCGCGGACACCGGCGCTAATCCAGCAGCCGGCGGATGGTCTCGAGAAAGTGCGTGACCGAGATCGGCTTGGAGATATAGGCCTCGCAGCCCCCCTCGCGGATGCGCTCCTCGTCGCCCTTCATCGCAAAGGCGGTCACGGCGACGACAGGAATATGCGCCAGGTCGTCGTCCTCCTTCAGCCACTTGGTGACCTCCAGGCCGGAAATCTCCGGCAGCTGGATATCCATCAGGATCAGGTCGGGCCGGTGCTCACGGGCCAGTGAAAGCGCCGAGAGACCCTCGCGGGTCTCCAGGATCTCGTAGCCCTGGGCTTCGAGCAGATCATGAAAAAGCTTCATGTTCAGCTCGTTATCCTCGACGATGAGGACCTTCTTCGCCATGCGGGACCTGGACCTGCGGGCAGCCGGGCCGGTTTTCGGCCTTCCCCACCCATCCCTGGGTTCATCCCATGGATATCCTTAAACTTCGTTATCCGATATCGGAGCGCCCTTGGCCGACCCAGCCGCCAATCCTGCCCCCCGCCTGAGCGCGCTGGGGCTTTCGGGCGACCGGCCTTTAGTGCTGGTCGACGTCGACGAGGTGCTGGGCCTCTTCATGCAGGGTTTCGGCGACTTCGTATCCGGACGCGGCTACGAGATGCGGATCGACAAGTTCGCCCTGTTCCAGAACCTCTACCGCCCGGATGAAACCCAGCACGTGGACATCGCCGAGGGGCGCGCGCTGTTCGATACCTTCTTCGCCAGCCATTGCCACGAGATCGAGCCTGCGCCGGGCGCCGTGACGGCCCTCGCCAGGCTGGCGAAGCACGCCGAGATCGTGATCCTCTCGAACGCCCCGGCGCCGGCCCAGGCGCTGCGCGCGGGGTGGCTGAAGACCCACGGCATGGATCACCCGCTGGTGCTCAACAGCGGGCCCAAGGGCCCCATCGCCGCCGGGCTGATCGCCCAGACCACCCACCCGGCCGCCTTCGTCGATGACCTCCTGTCCAACCTCGATTCGGTCGCCGACCATTGCCCTGACGCCACCACCTTCCAGCACGTCGCCGACCTGCGCCTCCGCCCCCACGCCCCCGCCTCCCCGCGCCACCCGAGAATCGACGACTGGGCAGACCTAGGCGACGCCATCGCGGAGGCGGTGCGGCGGTAGAGCGCCCAACCCCACCCGCTCGTCATGGCCGGGCCTCTCCCGGCCATGACGGAGGCGGGGAGAGTGCTCACACGATCACCGCACACCGCAGGTCCGCACCTACGCTCTACCCTCACCTTCCCGGCGGCAACGCAAGTGCGCCCCACGCCAAGCCGCCCAAAATCCGCTAAACCACCCTCATGATCCGCATCGGCGTGGACTTCGGGGGGACCAAGATCGAGGCGGCGGCGCTGGATGGCCAGGGCAGCTTCCGCTCGCGCGTGCGGCTTCCCACCCCGCCGCTCTACGAGGACCGCCTCGCCGCCACCCGGCAGGTCGTGCTGGAGGCCGAGCGGCAGGCCGGCGTTAGCGCGTCCCGGATCGGCATCGGCGGTCCCGGCTCGCCCTCCCCCGTCACCGGCCTGATGCGCAACTCGAACTCGACGGTGCTGAACGGCAAGCCCTTCCCAGCCGACCTTGCCCGGGTACTGGAGCGCCCGGTCCGCTATGCCAACGACGCCAACTGCCTGGCGCTGAGCGAGGCCACGGACGGGGCGGCGGCTGGCCTCGGCGTCGTGTTCAGCTTGATCATCGGCACCGGCTGCGGCGCGGGCATCACCGTCGATGGCAGGCCTCTGGAGGGCCGCAACGCCATCGCCGGCGAGTTCGGCCACACGCCCCTGCCCTGGCCCCGGCCCGAAGAGTTGCCCGGCGTGCCGTGCTGGTGCGGGCGGGTGAACTGCCTGGAACTGTGGCTGAGCGGCACGGGATTCGCACGTGAAGCCGGGATGTCGGCGGAGGCCGCCGCAGCCGCGGGCGATCCATCGCTGACCCGCTACATCGACCGGCTCGGCCGCGCGCTCGCCGTGGTGGTCGATCTGCTGGACCCCGACGTGCTTGTCCTGGGCGGGGGCGTCTCGAACATCGCGCGCCTCTACGCCGACCTGCCCGCCGCCATCGCACCGCACGTCTTCTCCGACGTCTTCACCACGCCGGTCGTGAAGGCGTTGCACGGCGACAGCTCCGGCGTGCGCGGCGCCGCCTGGCTCTGGCCGCTGGAGCCGGACGGGTGAAGGCCTTTTGCCGCGACTGCTTCTGGACCGGCGCTGAGCCTGTGCGCCGCTGCCCAACCTGCGCCTCGCCCCGGATCGTGGCGCACCCGCAGCTGGCCGAGCTCAGTATCGCCCACATGGACTGCGACGCCTTCTACGCCTCGGTGGAAAAGCGCGACCGACCCGAATTGCGCGACGTGGCGGTCATCGTCGGCGGCGGCAAACGCGGCGTGGTCACCACCTGCTGCTACATCGCGCGCATCAAGGGCGTGCGTTCGGCCATGCCAATGTTCAAGGCGCTGAAGGCCTGCCCCGAGGCGGTGGTGGTCAAGCCCGACTTCGCCAAGTACCGCGCCGAGAGCAAGCGCATCCTGGGCCTGGCGGGCGACCTTACCCCCCTCATCCAGAACCTCAGCCTGGACGAGGCCTGGATGGACCTCTCCGGCACCGAGCGGCTGCACGGCGCGCCGCCGGCCGTCACCCTGGCCCGGCTGCAAGCGCGGATCGAGGCGGAGACCGGCCTGACCGTCTCCATCGGCCTGGCGCCCAACAAGTTCCTGGCCAAGATCGCCTCCGAGCTGGACAAGCCGCGCGGCTTTTCGGTGATCGGGACTGAGGCGCAGGCCTTCCTGGCGGACAAGCCCGTGCGTATCCTGCCCGGCGTCGGCCCCGCCATGGTGACGAGCCTGGAGAAGGCGGGCCTGCGCACCGTCGGCGACCTGGCCCGCGCCGATGTGAAGACCCTGGCCCAGCGCTGGGGCGCCCAGGGGCTGCGGCTCCACGCCCTGGCCCACGGCCGCGACGCCCGTCCGGTCAATCCCAACGAGGCTCGTAAGGGCATCTCCTGCGAGACCACCTTCAACGACGACCTCAGCGCCCTCCCCGACCTGGAGGACAAGCTTGCGCCCCTGTGCGAGCGCGTGGCCCGGCAGGCGCGCGACGGCGCCGTCGCCGGCCGGGTGGTGACCCTGAAGCTGCGCACCACCGACTTCCGCATCGTGACCCG
>JANPKX010000367.1:0-6090 GCA_031426235.1 Alphaproteobacteria bacterium
TCCAGCAGGAAGTGCTGGCCAAACGCCTTGTTGGCCCAAAGCCCGTGCGCCTCCAGGGTGTCACGCAGCGTCGGGAGATCGCCCAGCGTCATCGGCCGCGATGACAGGCGATCTGGTCCGCCATCCGGATCGCGGCGATC
Source organism: Alphaproteobacteria bacterium (assembly GCA_031426235.1). Taxonomy (GTDB): domain Bacteria; phylum Pseudomonadota; class Alphaproteobacteria; order Caulobacterales; family Caulobacteraceae; genus Phenylobacterium. Next base: position 141 of record JANPKX010000367.1, read on the forward strand.
AGGCTGTCGGGCCTGGCGATCCCCTGGCCCGCGATGTCGAAGGCGGTGCCATGGTCTGGCGAGGTGCGCACGATCGGCAGGCCCAGGGTGACGTTCACCCCGCCCCAGAAATCGAGCATCTTGATCGGGATCAAAGCTTGGTCGTGATAGAGGCACAGCGCCGCATCGTAGGTGGCGCGGACCTCGGCGGGGAACAGGGTGTCGGACGGATAGGGGCCGCGCGCGTCGATTCCCAGCCTGCGAAGAGTTTTGATCGCCGGCGAGACAATCTCGGCCTCCTCGCGCCCGATGGTCCCGCTTTCGCCAGCGTGGGGGTTGAGCCCGGCCACCGCGAGGCGGGGTTTTTCGATCCCGAAGTCCCGCTGCAGGGCCTCGACAGTGACTAGGCCGGCCTCGACGATCGCATCGTGACTGAGCTTTGCCGAGACCGCGGCCAGCGGCTCGTGGACGGTGACCAGGGTGACCTTCAGGTCCGTTGCCGCCAGCATCATGACCGGGCCGCGAACCCCATCGAACGGCGCGGCGGCCGTCAAATGGCCCAGGAATTCCGTGTGCCCCGGAAACTTGAACCCGGCCTCATAGAGCGGCGCCTTGGCGATCGGCGCGGTCACCACCCCGGCCACGGCGCCCGAGAGCGCCAGGCTGACCGCGGTGTCGATCCAACCGATGATCGCCGCCGCCGCACGCGGGTCGGGGCGGCCGGGCCGGGCTGGCGCGGCAAGCGGGATATCGAGCACCGGGATCGCGGTGGCGAACACCGCGCCCGCCTGATCGGGCGCGGCCACGGTCTGCACGGAGGCGCCCCCGCAGGCCGCGGCCAGGGTCGCCGCATCGCCGATCACCAGGAAGCCGGGGCCGGACCCCTGCAGCGCCCGCCAGGCCTTGACGATGATCTCCGGGCCGACGCCGGCCGGATCCCCCAGGGTCAGGGCGAGCGGGCGGGCGGTCACCGTGTCTCGATGGTCGCCGAGTTGCGCAGGTCACGCATGTAGCGGCGCGCAATCATGCTGAGCTGCTGGCCGAACAGCCGCTGCTCGATCTGTTCCTTGTTCGCCTGGTTCGTGTCGGCCGAGCGCTTGCCGCAGAGCGCGATCAGGTGGAGTCCCGCGCCGGTGCGGATCGGATCGGACACCTCGCCGACCTTGAGCTTCTCGGCGGCTTCGCGGAATTGGGGGGCCAGGTCATTCGCCTCGGCCTCGCCCAGGTCGCCGGCGACGACGCCCGCCGTCTTGCCGGCGGTGGCTTCCAGGGTTTCGCAGTTCTTGATCTGCGGCTTGATGGCCATCAGCTTCTCGCGGGCTGAAGCCTCATCCGGCGCGCTCGCGCCCTGCGGCAGAGCCACGGCCACCTGCTTCAGGCTGACCATCATGGCGCTGCCGCCGGCTCGCTTCTCGCGCAGATAGACGATGTAGACGCCGTCCTTGACCGGGATCGGCGCAGATAGCTGCCCGGGACGCATCTGTTCCAGGGCGGCCTCGACTTCAGGGGGCGCCTCGCCGGCCGTGATCCAGCCCGCGTCCCCACCGTTGGCGGCGGTCGGCAGGGCGGAGAACTGACGCGCGACGGACGGGAACGGCGCGCCCTGTTGCATCTGGGCCACCAGTTGCTGGGCGCCCTGCAGGGCCTGGGGCATGCCGCCGACGCGGCTTGCGTCGATCATGACCTCGCCGATGTTGTACTGCGGCTTGGCGGCCTGGGCGGCGAGCCGGGCCTGGGTCGCGGCGATCTGGTCGTCGCCGATGCGCAGGCGCGAGCCATAGCGACCCCGGATCCAGCGGGCCCAGCTGATCTGGGCGCGTAGTTGGTCGCGCAGGGTCTCGGCGCCGATTCCCCGCTGGTTGAGGAACGCGATGAACTGCTCGCGGTTCATGTTGTTCGACTGCGCCATGCCGTCGATCTCTTCGTTGACCTCCGAGTCGTCGGCCAGGATCTCGATCTTCTGCTCCCGCTCGACGCGGCGGAGCTCCTGGAACTGCAGGTGCTCGTCGACCAGCGACACCAGGGCCTCTCGCTGAAACTGCGGCAGGGTGTCTTCCGTCGGCTGCACCCCCGAGGTGGCGATCAGCAGGCGCATCCGTTGAGCCAGATCATAGGTCGAGACAATGTCGTCGTTGACGACGGCGGCCACCGATTCGGAGACGCCCGTCGGCGCGCGCTGAGGCGGCGGCGCGGCCAGGTCGGCGGGCGCGGTGCCCACGGGCGCCTCGGCAGGTTGTTGCGACCAGGCCGGGGGCGCGGCCGCCAGAACGACGCCGAACAGCACGCCGAGCGCCGCGGAGCCCGTCAGATAACGCTTCATGGACGAGAGACTTCCTTCAGAACGGCAGATTCCGGCCGCCATCTTACCTGTCATTGAAAGAACCGCCCAATGTGGCGAGCGTTAGGCGCACCGAGACCGACTCGCTGGGGAGCAGGCGCCCGATGATCGTATCCTCGCGCCGGTAGATGACATCGACCCGAAGGCAATCGTCCCGGTAGAACAGCCCGACGTCGCGGATGACCCAGGCATCGCGCCGCAAGTCGCGGTTGCCGTAGAGGCTGACCCCGTAGTTCCGCGCCAGATAGAGCTCACCGCCGACGTCGAGGTTCTCGCGCTTCACGCCGTTGATGTCGAAGTCGTCGGTCAGGTAGCGGATGAACCCTGAGCCGCGACGATTGGTGACGTTGGCGCCCGCCTCGAGGCGATGGATGTCCAGTGTGTCGCTGTCGAGACGTGCGCGGGTGAAGAGCCGCACGTCCTTCAGCGGCTGAGCATCGGCCGAGACGATCCAGTCCGAGGCCTTGCCGCGCAGGCCGGAGCGGCTGGTGAACACCGCGTTGCGCTCGGTGCGGAAGCTTCGGCCCAGCAGGAAGTTGGCGCGCCGGCCATCGTCCCATGTGACCGAGGCCCGGCCGGCGACGTTGAGCCGCACGCCATCCTCGTAGAGATCGTAGCCGGGGAATTTGTTGGGACGGAACAGCGTGGTCTCGTCAAACTCGAAGGCGACGCTGTCCTCGTTGAGATAGATCGCCTCACCCGCCGCGTCGCGCCCGATCACCACCTGCTTGGCGTTCGGTGAGGCGACCACCTGGGCCAGGGGCTCCAGGATGACGCTGGCGGACCCCACACGCCTGAACAGCGGGTAACTGATGTCGACCCCGCCGGTGGCGAGGGCGCGGGTCATCTCGTCCTTGCGGGTGGCGCTGCCCACGCCGGTCAGGATGTCCTGGATGCGGTAGGCGTCGGCCCGGACATTGGCGAAGGGCTCCACGCGCAGGCCGCCAACCGACGTGAAGGTCCGTCGCCAGTCCGCCTCGCCGGTCACCCGGGCGCTGTCCAGGCCGGGCAGTCGAACCGCCGGGTTGGTCTGCGATTGCTCGCGGCTCAGCACGACGCCGCTGGAGTGGAACCGCAGGCGGCCCCCCAGCACCCTGCGCGCGGGCTCGTAGTGGCCCTCGACGAGCGGTCCGATGATCGGGAACAGCCGGTCGTTCTCGCCCGACGCGAATCCGGTCACCGGATTGATGGCGCCCGGTCGCAGGCCCTGGATCGTCATGGCGGCCGCGGACAGGTACGAGCGCTCATCCTGGCGTATGGCATAGACCTGGGAAATCAGCCGGCGGTCGTCGGCGATATAGGGTCCGCGGCTTTCATAGACCTTCGAGACCTCGTACTTGTCGAAGATCAGGTCGTCGGACGCGCGTTCGGCGGTAAAGCCCCACCGCCAGTTCTCGTTGATCTGGAACGCCCCGCGCCCGAGGATATAGCTGCGGTCGGTGCGGGTTCCCGGCAGCTCGTTGCCCTTGCCGTCGAAGTCGCGGGCGTGGGTGTAGCCGAAGCGCACGTCCACATCGCCCGAGTAGAACCGCTTGCGCACCTGGCCGTTCAGGAACGGCGCGATCTTGGTATTGATCTGGGGGCTGACGATCAGGTCGGCGGAGGGCGAGATCACCCAGTAGTAGGGCTGCTCGTAGGAAACGCCTCGGCGGTCGGACACCGAAGCCTTCGGCACCAGCAGGCCCGAGTTTCGCTTGGACTCGGGGTCGGCGTGCCAGAACACCGGCAGGTACACCACCGAGACGCCGAACAGTTTGAAGCGCGCGTTGCGGTAGTAGACGATGCGCCGCTTCTTATCCCGCACCACCCGGTCGGCCGCGATCGACCAACTGGGCGTCTTGGCCGTGCCGTCCTTGGCGCAGGTTTCGCACGGGGTGTAGATCGCCCGGTTCAGCTCCTGGATGTTCTCGTCCTTTCGCGCCACATTGGCGGCCGCGATCTTGACGTTCTCCCGCAGCCGCGCGGAGAAACCCAGGGCCACGCCGGCGCGCATTTCGTCGTCCAGCACCATCTCGTCGGCGAACTCGGAGGTACCGTCGGAATTGACGACGGTGATGTTCCCGTAGGCCCGAATGACGCCGGTCTTGTCATTGTAGACCATGCGGTCGGCGCGCAATGTGCGGCCGTTGTAGCGCACCTCGATATTGCCGTTGGCCGTGGTGATGCCGTCGTCGTCGTTGCGGACGACCTCGTCGGCCTCGATGTAGAGCTCGTCCTTCGCAAGCCCGTCGGCGCTGGCGGCAGGCGCGGCCGCAGGCGCCTGAGCCCAGGCCATGCCGGACCCCATGACCGTCAGGGCGACGCCGGCCAACAGGGCCTGCCGACCGGCAAATCGAGGCGTATGCCTGCGCGGAACCATTAAGCCTCTCGATTTCCCCGCGCAGCGCGCGTCTTCCAAGCCCCGCCTGAATAGCCGGGTAGGCGGTGGATTCAACCGTCTTCGGTGTAGCAAAGCAGAGTGACGCCCGCGAGCAGCGCCACGAGCCCCGGCGCCCAGGCCGCTGCGAAGAGCGGCAGTATGCCGGCTTTGGCCAGCGCGCCGGCGAACTGATTGAAGAAGAACATCACAAAACCCAGGGCGACTCCGGCCCCGGCCAGTCCGGCCAGGCCGCCCAGGCGCGTGAGGCGCAGGGAGAAAGCCGCGGCCAGTATCACCATGGCGGCAAACAGAAGGGGGGTCGCCAGCAGCTGCTGGAAGCGCAGGCGGTACCCGGACGCCGAGAACCCGGCCTGTTCGGTCAGGCGGATCGCCGTGGGCAGGCGCCAGAACGCGATGGCTTCCGGCGACGCCAGCCGCTCCATCGCCGCTTCCTCGTCGAGGGTGGAGCGTATCGAGAGGGTCTCCGAGCGGATCGAGGAATCACCCGCGGTCGCTTCGCGCACGTCGCGTAGTTCCCAGAACCCCGGCTTCAGTGTGGCCTCGGCCGCTTCAAGCCGCCGACGGAACTCGGGCGCGCCGCGGCTGTTTTTCTCGTAGATGAAGAGCGAGACGCCCTTGAGCGTGACGGCCCCGTGGCGGCTGTCTCTGGCCTTGGCGTGGATCACGACCTGACTGGTCTCGTCGCCCTGGCGCAGCCAGATGCTACGGGGCTGGTCGCCGAGATAGTTTTCCATCACCCGTGAGCGTTCCGCCTCGAACTGGGCATTGAGCCCCGCCGCCATCGGGTTGAGACCCGCCACGGCCACGACCCCCAGCAGCAGAGCCCCTGCCGCCGGCGGCAGGATGAAGCGCCAGGCCGAAATGCCCGCCGCCCGCATCGCCACCAGCTCGCTACGCCGGTTGAGCCCGACGAAGGCCCCCATCGCTCCAAACAGGAAGCAGAACGGCAGCAGGATCTGAACCAGCGACGGGGCGCGGAGCAGCGTCAGGCCGAGAATGGTATTGGCGTCGGCGTCGGTTCGCGTGCCGATCTGGCTGGACAGCTCGACGAACTGGATCAGGAACACCACGGCGGTAATGATGGCCAGCGCAACGCCGACCCCCATCAGCAGACGCAGGATCACATAGCGCTCGAGCCGCCCGAAACCGGTCATGCCGCGGCGCCCGCGACGGGGGACCGACGCGAAGGCGTGCGGATGCGGCGGCGCATCAGGCTGCCGAGCGCGAATGCGATGGTGACCAGCGGCGCGAGA
>JANPKX010000368.1:0-3821 GCA_031426235.1 Alphaproteobacteria bacterium
CTTGGGCTTGCCCGTCGTGCCCGAGGTATAGACGATGAGCGCGATGTCTTCGGGATCTACCGCCAGCCGGGCCTGCGCCAGGACCGTATCGCTGACGTCCGCGCCGCGCGCCACGAAATCGGCTTCCGACCAGGCGCCCGCGCTGGGGGCCCCATGGCAGACCATCGGCACGTCTGGCGCGAGCGCCCGCAGCTCCTCGCAATAGTCCCGGCCGTCGAAGGGCGACATGACGACCAGCAGCGCCGGGTCCGCATCGGAGAGCACGTGCTCGAAGTCGCGGCTCATGTAGCGGGGGTTCACGCCGAGCCAGGTCACCCCTATGGACGCCGCCGCGTGGAAGACGATCCAGAAGTCGGTCGACGGCGCGGCCAGCATCGCCAGCCGGTCTCCGCGCCTGAGCCCCTGGGCCAGCAGCGCGCACGCGTAGCGGTCGACTTCCCGTATCAGCTGCGAATAGGACAGCCGCCGCCGCTCGTCCGCCGCCGCCGGGCCGTCGGGATCCGCCTGCGTTGAAGCCCACAGAAGGCCGTAGGCGAGGCGCGGAAGGACCTGATCACTGGCCATACGCTTGTTCATGCCAACATTTTTCCTGGCGGACAGCCTGAGTCCAAGCGTGGAATAGCCTCAAGCGACCGCCCCTTGTCAATCGGCTGCACAACTGTTTAGTATTGCGGTGTCTGGGAAGAGCGCCAAACCAAGATTGAGCGCTTTCGATAGGAAAATGGGGCCAGCACGACGGTCACCGAGGGGAAGGGAACCAATCCAGTGAACATCCGCACAATCTTGCTTGCCAGCAGCTGCGCCGCCGTTATGTCGGCTCCGGCGGTCGCCATCGCCGCAGAGGAAAACTCGGTTGCCGAGCTGATCGTCACTGCCCAAAAGCGCGAGCAGCGCCTGTTGGACGTGCCGCTGTCCATCCAGTCGGTCTCGCCGGTCCAGCTCCAGCAGGCGGGGATCACCAAGGTCTCCGACCTGACGAAAATCATTCCCGGCGCCTCGCTGGTGTCGAGCACCACGCCCGGCTTTGAGACGATCCAGATCCGCGGCATCGCCAGTGGCACCACGGGCGATGGCCTGGTCAGCTACTATGTGGGGGACACGCCCTTCGGCATTCCGAACCTGCAGCTCACCCCCCCGGCGCGCCTGCTCGACCTGCAGCGCGTGGAGATCATTCGTGGTCCTTCCGCCACGCTGTACGGGCAAGGCGCCATGGGCGGGACCATCAAGCTGGTGCTGGCTGACCCGGATTCCAGGGCGTTTTCGGGCCAGGCGCAAGCTGAACTGTCGTCCACCAAGGGCGGCGGCACGAACTACAACGGTGATGTCGTGGTCAATATCCCGCTCGTGAAGGACAAGCTCGCGGCGCGAATCTCCGCCGGCTACGACTCCGTCAGCGGCTTCGCGGAGCTGCCTGAGTTCAACGAGAAGAACGGCAACGACTTCAAAGGCCAGAACATTCGCGCGTCACTGGGATGGACCCCCAGTGACGACCTCAAGATCACCGCGCTCTACTGGAACATCGACAACAAGCAGGACTTCTCCAACACCCTGACGCCGACCAACGCCAACACCGCGAACCGGACGTTCTTCCCGGTGCCCTACGGCTTCCCGGCGATCGCCGGAACGGGCGGTCGTCGCGGCTACACCGACGTCAACGCCAACCTCTATTCGCTGACCGCCAACTGGCGCACGCCGATCGGCGACCTGACGGCCAACACCTCGTACGTGGACCACGAGCTGGACTTCCTGACGCCTCTGCTCACCATCCTGGTCAACGACAGCAACTTCGCGACCAAATCCTATACCAACGAGGTTCGGCTGGCCTCGCTGCCGGACAGTCCGGTCACCTGGCTCGTCGGCGCGTCCAACCGTGACGCCAAGATCCACTCCGACATCTTCTACTACAGCCAGTTCACGCCGACCGGCGCCAAGAACAGCATCATCAACACGGACTCGGTGATCCACACGAAGTCCTATTCCGTGTTCGGCGAAGTCTCGGTGCAGTTGTTCGACGGGAGGCTGGAACCCCTGGTGGGCCTCGCCTACTTCGAGGATGACCGCCGCGCGACAGGTATCGACCGCGCTACAGGCACACCGCGCCTCTCGGCCGGCAAGTGGGACAGCCTGAACCCCCGTTTCAACCTGAAGTACAAGGCCGCCGAGAACGGCAACGTCTACGTCAATATCGCCAAAGGCTTCCGCAGCGGCTCGCTGCAGACGCCGGCCCAGGCGGCGGCGGCCAACGTCACCCTGGGGCTGCCGGCCGGCACGATCCAGTCGGTCAATAAGCCCGACAGTCTCTGGACGTATGAACTCGGCACCCGCTGGGAGTTGGCCAACCGCACCCTGCTGCTCGAGGGCTCGATCTACCGGACCGACTGGAAGGACGTTCTGGTCCAGTTCGCGACGGCCGCCGTGATCTCGATCACAAATGCGGGTGACGCCCGCATCAAGGGCGGCGACATCGGATTGGTCTGGCGCACGCCCGTCGAGGGGCTGAACCTGCATGCCGCCGCCGCGTACAACGACGCCAAATTCACCAGCGTCCTGGGCAATCTGTCGGTCGGCACAGCCATTCGCGTGGGCGGTCATGTGCCCAATGTTCCGAAAACCACCCTAACCCTCGCCGCCGATTACGCGCGCGACCTTGGCAATGGTCTGACGGGGACCCTCTACGCCGGCTATGCGTACCGGGACCGCACAATCGACGCGACCACCAAGCGCCTGAAATCCGGCATCCTCAACGACCTGACCCTGCGCGCCGGGGTCAAGACCGACGCGTGGAACCTGGAGGCCTTTGTCACCAACGCGCTCAACGACAAGGACCCGGCGGTGCTGAGTTCAACGGCCCTTCAAATCCTCTACCCCCAGCGTATCGGCGTACGCGTCGGGGTCGACTTCTAGATTCCGACATTTCTTCTCCAAGCTTGGGCGATCGCCGCCAGCGGTGGTCGCCCTTTTCGTTCCGCAGGGGCCAACGGGACCCAGCGCATCGCGCGTTGCCGTCCCTCGCGCCCTCAGCCTGAGAGTTGCACATGGCGAACAGCGGCTTGATGTCGATCGCAGACCAGTCGGCCCACTTCCTGACGCGGGACCATGAGGGCCCGCCCAAGGGTCCGGTGACCGGCGACGTCGCCTGGCGTGGCGCCGACCTCGCCGAGCCTTCCCAGTGGATTGAGACCCTGACGCCCGAGATCATCGCCGCCTTCGAGGCGACCATGGCCGCGGTGGCCGCGAGCGGCGTGCCTCTGGACGACCTCACGGATGATGCGGTCGCCCTCAGCGGCCAAGCCGAGGTCATCGCGCGCTGGCTCCGGACCCTCATCCGAGGTCGCGGGTTTCTGGTGCTGCGCGGCGTGCCGGTCGCGCGCTGGGACCTGGCGACCCAGAAGCTGTTCATGCGTGTCCTGGGTCTTCAGTTTGGCCGGCTGGGATATCAAAATCCACAGGGCGACGTGATCGGCGAGGTGCGCGACACCGGCGCCGCCGCGCGCGATCCCTACGCACGGCTTTACGCGACCTCCGGGGAGTTCCGGTTCCATTGCGACGCGTCGGACCTGGTGGGCTTGCTCTGCGTCCGCCCCGCCGCGTCGGGCGGCGAAAGCCGGTTCGCCAGCTCGGTCACGGTCTACAATGAACTGCTCCGGCGACGGCCCAACCTGGCGAAGCGACTGTTCGAACCCATGGCGTTTGATCTGCGCAACGAGCAGCAGCCGGGGGCCGAGCCCGTGGCCCACTATGCACCTTGCGCCTATGCCGACGGTGTTTTGAAAACCTTCTATCTGTCCGACTACTTCCGGACGGCAGCGCGGCACCTGACC
>JANPKX010000369.1:0-3501 GCA_031426235.1 Alphaproteobacteria bacterium
CCTGCACCTAATGGGCGTGGGTATTTAAGCACTCCTTGCCCTGCGGGATTCGTATCAGGTTCACGCCCTCCATCTTCAGTCCGGTCGGCCGGCCGAGCGGCGCCAGCTGCATCTCCGAGGCCGGGTTCAACGGATGCCGGCCGCGCCAGACGCCGGACCAGTCCAGCCCGCCGGTGCGGACGATATGCGGGTCGTCGGCCATCCGCGCCTTAAGCCTCGTCGTCGCGGTCGCGGCGGTTGCGGGTGGCGGTCTGGCGCCGCGCCTCGCGGGCCTTCTGCTGTTCCCAATAGGCCATGCCGTCGTCGGGCTTGAACATGGTCCGGGGGGCGCCGGCCTTGCTGGCCACGGCGAAGACATTGGCCTTGGGGTCGTAGAACAGCTTGTCGCCATTCGCCCGGGTCATCGTCAGCGTGCCCTTCGGCGGCCGCTCCACGAAGGCGTGGGCCTTCTTCACGAACGCATCGAGGTCGTTCGCGCCAAAATCGCGGCCGTTGCGGTCGAACGCCCGCTCCGCGTTCTCCTCGGCCGAATAGCGCCGGCTGGCCGACCACATCGGCTTGCCGTCCACCAGCTTCACCGGGTCCTGCCGGTGATCAACGCCGTCCTCGCCGCCGCGGCTCGCATAGGCATTGGCGTCCCTGCCGGAGTCCGAGGCACTGGTCGCCATCTCCGTGTTCGCCGCCGGCTTGCTCGCCACAGCTGAAGGGCCATTGTCGCAGCCGCTGAGGACCAGCGCCGCCGTCGCGGCCATCAGCCAGATTGTCTTGCCACCCATGTTCCGCCTCCTGAGGTCGTGTCGGAACAAAGAATGAACATGGTGACGCGGGTTTGTCGAGTCCCGATTGATGGCCTACATCGGCGCTCTTGAACGAGGGACGGGCAGCCTTGAACGACCAACGGGTTCTGCTGATCGTGGGGGGCGGTATCGCCGCCTACAAGGCGCTGGAATTGACCCGTCTGCTCCGCAAGTCCGGCGTGGCGGTGCGGCCGATCCTGACGGCGGCGGGCGCGCAGTTCGTAACGCCGCTCAGCCTGTCGGCGCTGGCCGAGGACCGCGTCTACTCCGAACTGTTCAGCCTCACCGACGAGGCCGAGATGGGCCACATCGAGCTCAGCCGCTCGGCCGACCTGGTGGTGGTGGCGCCGGCCACGGCGGACCTGATGGCCAAGGCCGCCCACGGTCTGGCGAGCGACCTGGCGTCCACGACCCTGCTTGCCACCGACAAGCCCGTGCTGATGGCGCCGGCGATGAACGTGCGGATGTGGGAGCATGCGGCGACCCAGCGAAATCTGGCGCGATTGAAAGCCGACGGCGTGCGGTTCGTCGGCCCTGACGAGGGCGCCATGGCCTGCGGCGTGTTCGGCGCCGGTCGGATGGCCGAGCCAGAGGCGATCCTGGCGGCGATCCTGGAGGCGCTCAAGGGTGGAACCGCGCGGCCCCTGACCGGCCGGCGGGCCATCGTGACGGCGGGCCCCACAGCCGAGCCCATCGACCCAGTTCGCCTGCTGACCAACCGCTCGTCAGGCAAGCAGGGCTATGCCATCGCCGCGGCCCTTGCCGACCTCGGCTGCGCGGTCACCCTGGTGAGCGGACCCACCGCCCTGCCCGCGCCGCCGGGCGTGACGCGGATCGACGTGGAGACGGCGCGCCAGATGCTGGCCGCGTGTCAGGGCGCCCTGCCCGCCGACATCGCGGTCTGCGTCGCCGCCGTGGCCGACTGGCGGCCCGAGAGCCTGGGCCAGAGCAAGATCAAGAAGGGCGCGGGCGGCCCGCCCACGATCACCCTGGTCGAGAACCCGGACATCCTGGCCACGCTGTCCCAGGCCGGGCCAGCCCGCCCGCGCCTGGTGGTCGGCTTCGCGGCCGAGACCGACGCGGTCGAGGCTCACGCCAGCGCCAAGCTGGGCCGCAAGGGCTGCGACTGGATTGTCGCCAACGACGTCAGCATCGCGGGGACCATGGGCGGCGATGACAATGCCGTGGCCATCGTCAGCCACGCCGGGATCGAGCGATGGGACCGGATGGCCAAAGCCGAGGTCGCGCGGCGGCTGGCCGACCGGATCGCCCAGGAGCTCGCGTGACCCCGCCAACCGTCCCGATCACGCGCCTTCCCCACGGCGCGGACCTGCCGTTGCCGGCCTATGAGACCGCCCAGGCGGCCGGAATGGACCTGCGCGCGGCGGTGCCGGAGGGCGAGGCGCTGGTGATCCGGCCAGGCGATCGGTTCGCCGTGCCCACGGGGCTGGCGTTCGCCCTGCCCCCGGGCTTCGAGGGCCAGGTGCGGCCGCGCTCCGGTCTGGCCTTCAAGAACGGCGTCACCTGCCTCAACACCCCCGGCACCATCGACGCCGACTATAGGGGCGAGGTGAAGGTGATCCTGATCAACCATGGCCCTGAGGATTTCACCATCCGCCGCGGCGACCGGATCGCCCAGCTGGTGATCGCCCCTGTGGTGCAGGCGACCTGGTGCGAGGTCGAGACCCTGGACGAGACCGCGCGCGGCGCCGGCGGCTTCGGTTCAACCGGCGGCCGCTGAGGTCCGCACCTCGACATCACGCGCCCCGACGGTACCGCCGCAGGCCGAGCAGGTCTGCACCGGCGCGAAGTCGCAGCCGCAGGCCTTGTGGCGGTGGACCAGCGGCGGGCCGTCATCGCCGGCATAGTGCACGTCGCCCCAGTGCACGATGGCCATGATCACCGGATGCAGGGCCAGCCCTTTTTCGGTCAGGCGATACTCATGGCGAACGGGCCGGTCCTGGTAGGGCTCGCGTCGCAGCACGCCCTCCTCGACGAGGGTCTTGAGCCGCTCGGCGATAATCCCTCGGGATATGCCGAGCCGCCGTTCGAACGCCTCGAAACGCCGCACGCCCAGGAAGCAGTCGCGCAAGATCAGCAGGGTCCACCGGTCGCCGATCACCGCCACGGAACGCGCCACCGAGCAGTTCTGGTCGGCCAGGTCGCTCCACCGCATCGGCAAACTCCGTTTCGCGCATGTTCTCATTGACGAGGTACGGATTCAATACGAACGTCCATTCGGAAATCGAACGGAGTGGGCATGAGTGACCGCAACCCTGTTTGCCTGGTGGTCGGCGTCGGTGACGGGCTGGGCTCAGCCATCGCCCGGGCCTTCGCCGCCGAGGGCCACACGCTCTGCATGACCCGGCGCGCGCGGAACCTCGACGCTTTAGAGGCAGTTGCGGTCTCGATCCGGCAGGCCGGCGGCGCGGCTCATGCGTTCGGTGTCGACGCCCGCGACGAGACGGAGATGGTCAGCCTGTTCGAGACCATCGAGCGCGACGTCGGCCCGTTGGAGGTGGTGGTCTTCAACATCGGCGCGAACGTGCGGTTCGGAATCCGCGAGACCACGGCGCGCGTGTTCACCAAGGTCTGGGAAATGGCCTGCTTTGGCGGATTTCTGGCCGGGCGCGAGGCCGCGAAGGTCATGGTCCCGCGCGGCCGGGGCACGATCCTGTTCACCGGCGCCACCGCCAGCCTGCGG
>JANPKX010000370.1:0-4467 GCA_031426235.1 Alphaproteobacteria bacterium
GCCGCCGCCGCCGCCGCCCTTGGCCTTGGCCGCTTCAGCTTCCTGCGCCCGCGCCCCGGCCAGGATGCCGGGCAGGGCGTAGTTGCCTTCGTGGCAGGCGTATTCATAGATGACACCGCCCAGCGGCGAGAACTCGTACTCGCCGCCCCACGGCTTGTCCCAGATCGTCGGGTCCTCGGCCTGGAAGGCATAGTGCAGCCGGTTCTTGCCGACGCGGGTGAAGCGCTCGGTGACCTTCAGGTTTTCCCACGAGCCGATCCAGGCCTGGTTCTGCGGAATACTGGTGGTCTCGACGACCAGGGTGTCGCCCTCCCACCAGCCGATCGAGTCGCCCATGTAGGGCCGTACGCCATCTGTGCGGTGCTTGGCATTCAGCCGCACGACCCGGGTGTCATGGATCATTTCCACCTGGATCACGACGGCGTCTGGCGTTTGCATGATCTGATAGTTGTTGTTGTAGAAGCCGTTGGGCAACATCGGGGGCCCCGCGTTCCGCCCGAACGACATAATGCAGCGCTCGCCCAGCGAGCGGGTCTCATAGCTCTCAAAGGAGTCGCGGCCGCCGCCAAACCTGGGCGGCGCCGGGGCGCCGGCCTTGCGTGGTGGAATCTGGCCGTTGGGCGTCGTCAGCAGGGAGGTCCGCGGTTCGCCATTCACGCGCATGACGTGGCTGCCAGGATCCAGCCAGCCGCGGTCGTAGCCGCCGGTGTCGCCGCCGGCGGCGGCATATTCGGGCTTGAGGTTGGTGAATTTCTGCCGCGCTTCCGCAGGGGCGTCGGGGTCGGTCGGCGCGTTGCCTTCCTCCACCTCCACGATCGCGGCGCGCTCCAGCTTTTGCACTTCCTCGGGCGTGTGGATCGCGCGTCCGCCCACACTGGCCGGCCGCATCATCGGCGTCAGGGTGGCATTGCTCCAGTAGCCGGAGAGGTCCGGCTGGCCAAAGGCGTTGCGGGGCGACTTGAAGGCGGTCGTGGCGGACTTGCCCTGGGCGGTGGCTGGCTGGGCGGCGAGCGCGAGCGGCGCGGCGCAGAGGGTGGCGGCCAAGGCGATCATGATGGCGCGGGACATGTCGTCCTCCTGTTTTCTCCCAAGCTCTAGCGAACCGCCGCGCCGCCGCGTTCGTCAAGGGCTGATGAGACTCTACGCCGCGGCCTCGAAGCGCTAGCGTGCGCGCAACAAGGACAAGGACCAGCATGACACGACGAGAAACGCTCATTTTTGCCCTGGTGGGCTTCCTGGTCTGGCTGCAGGGCGCGGTGATGTTCCGCTTCGGCGGGGCCTTCCTCTTCGAGAGCGGTCCGCTCGTGCTGGGGATCGCCAGCCTGGTGATCGCCGCCGCCGTCTGCCTCCTGTTGAAGGCGACCATGGACTGGCGCAAGGCGCCGGCCGCGCAGTCGGTGCGAGTAGCAGTCGTGATGGCGCTTCCGGGATTGTTCGGAAACGTCGGCTACATCCTGTTTTTCCCCGAGGTCAGTGGTCTCAGGCCCGAGACGGTCGGTCCCTATGCCGCAGCCGTGGTGTTCGGCAACGCGGCCTTGCTGGCGTATGCCCTGACCCGCCGTTGACCTGACCCGGCGTCACCACAATGCCGAGATAGTCTTCCGAAAACAGCGGAAGGATCGATCATGAAGGACTTCGCGGGCAAATTCGCCGTTGTCACCGGCGGCGGCACCGGTATGGGTCGCGAGCTGGCGCGCCAGCTGATCGCCCAGGGCTGCAGCGTGGCCATGTGCGATGTTTCGCAGAAGAACATGGACCACACCGTCTCGCTCTGCGAGGCCGACCGTCCGCCCCAGGGCACCAGGATCACGGCCCACCTCGCCGATGTTTCCGACGAAGGCCAGCTGATCGCTTTTCGTGACGCCGCGGCGGCGGCGCACGAAGCCGACCACCTGGACCTGCTGTTCAACAATGCCGGCATTGGCGGTGGCGGCGGCTTCGTCGACGGCGAGCGCAGCGAATGGGAGCGGACCTTCAGCGTCTGCTGGGGTGGCGTCTATCTGGGCTGCCGCACCTTCATGCCGATGCTGCTGGCCGCATCGGAGGCTCACATCGTCAATACCGCGAGCGTCAACGGATTCTGGGCCAGCCTGGGCCCCAGTGTCTCCCATACCGCCTATGCCGCGGCGAAGTTCGCGGTGAAGGGCTTCACCGAGGCCCTGGTCACCGACCTTCGCCTCAACGCCCCGCACGTGAAGTGCTCCGTGGTCATGCCGGGCCATATCGGCACCTCGATTGCGGGCAACAGCCGCAAGGTAATTCAGGGCACCGAAGACGACACGCTTTCGCCTCATGAACTGGTCCGTGCGCGCCAGCGCATGGCGCGCATGGGCATCGACGCCGCGGCCATTCCCGACGCCGCCATCAACGCGATGGTCGCCGAACAGGCCCGCCGTTTCCTCGAAGACGCACCGATGACCGCCGCGGCCGCGGCTACGGTGATCCTGGACGGGGTGAAGGCCGAGCGTTGGCGCATCCTGGTGGGCGACGACGCCGTCAAGATGGACGAGATGGTCCGGGCCGAGCCAGAGCGCGCCTATGAGCCGGAGTTCTACGACCGCCTCGCGGCGGCCATCGGCTGGCGCCTGGGCGGCATCGCCAATCTCGACAACGAGAACAAGGGGTAGCGATCTCCGAGCAGCGCCACTGTCGAAGTTCGATACGCCAGAACCGGCGGTGGGGAACAGACGGCCGCGGCGGGGGTTAGCCAGCCGTGTGGCATCAGGGCTTTTCCGTGGCGGCTTCAGGCAATGGGGCGAAGCCCCGTACGGGGGCCGGCGCTTGGCGCGGGCTGTGGTTCGCTGTCCCCTTGCTGGCGGCGGGCCTGTTTCTCGTGCGACGAGGACGCTCGGAACCCGCGGGCCTTGTGAGGCAGACTTCAGGCCATTCCGCCACACCGGCCCACTTTGAGGGGCTGGAGCCGGGGCGAGGGCGGCTCGCCGCATCACCCCTCGACATCCCGTGGCTAGGCTGGCGCGACGTCGCCTGGCGAACCGTTCGGGAAGCCACGCAGGACCGGCTCACCGTCGTGGCGGGCGCCGTGACCTACTGCACGCTTCTGGCGATCTTCCCGGCGCTGGGCGTGTTCGTGTCGCTCTATGGTCTCATCGCCGACGTTGGCGCGGTGCAGGCGCAGCTGAACACCATGGCCAGGGTCTTCCCGCCGGCCGCCCTCAACCTCCTGGGCGAACAGATGGTGCGGCTGGCCACGGGCAAGACCTCTGGGCTGTCGCTGGCCTTCGCTGTCAGCCTGCTACTGTCGATCTGGAGCGCCAGCGCGGGCATCCGCTCGCTGTTTGATGGTCTCAACACAGCCTATGACGAGGTGGAGCGCCGCCCCCTTCTGCGGCGGACCGCAGTCATCTATGGCTTCACCGCGGCCTTCATCGTGTTTCTGACCGTGATCAGCGCGATCCTCGTGGCCGCCCCCCTGGCCCTGGCCGCGCTCTCGATCCGTGATGACCTCTTCACCGCGCTGCGTTGGCCGCTGGTGCTCATTGTGGCGACCGGCGCCTTCATGGCGGTGTATCGGTTTGGACCCAGCCGGGCGCCGGCGCGCTGGCGCTGGCTGGCGCCAGGCGCGATCTTCGCGGCCATGGCCTGGCTCGGCGGCTCGGCGGGCTTCTCGTGGTATCTGAACAACGTCGCCAAGCTGGATGCGACCTACGGCTCCCTGGGCGCCGTCATCGGCTTCTTGCTCTGGGTCTGGTTCTCGGCGATGATGGTCCTGCTCGGCGCCGAGCTGAACGCTGAAATCGAACACCAGACGGCGCGCGACAGCACCACCGGCCCCCCCGAACCCATGGGTCAGCGCAACGCTGTCATGGCCGACACCGTCGGGCCACGGTTCGTCGGCGTACGCGAAACCCTGCGCGGCCTACGCGGACGGATCCCTAGCCGAATTCGTCCTCGAGCGCGGCCAAACGCGCCGCCTGGTCCTCAGCGATCAAAGGCTTGATCACGTCGTCTAGCGCCTCGCCCTCCATGATTTTCGGCAGATTGTAGAGGGTCAAGTTGATCCGGTGGTCGGTCACCCGGCCTTGCGGAAAGTTGTAGGTGCGGATGCGTTCCGAGCGGTCGCCTGAGCCCACCTGGGTCTTACGGGCATCGGCGCGCGCGCTGTCCAGGGCCTCGCGTTGCTGGTCGTAGAGCTTGACCTTCAACGCCTTCATCGCCCGCGCCCGGTTCTGGTGCTGCGACTTCTCGGAACTGGTGACGACAATGCCGCTGGGAAGGTGGGTGATCCGCACGGCTGAGTCGGTCTTGTTCACATGCTGCCCGCCCGCGCCGGATGAGCGGTAAGTGTCGATGCGCAGGTCCTGGTCGCGAATCTCGATCTCCACGTCCTCGGGCTCGGGCAGGATCGCTACCGTGGCCGCAGACGTGTGGATGCGCCCCTGGGCCTCGGTCGCGGGCACCCGCTGCACCCGGTGTACGCCGCTCTCGAACTTCAGCCGGCCGAACACG
>JANPKX010000371.1:0-5967 GCA_031426235.1 Alphaproteobacteria bacterium
CGTGAGTGTAGATCTGGGTGGTGCCGATGTCGGCGTGGCCCAGCAGGGTCTGCACGACGCGCAGGTCGGCGCCGCCTTCCAGCAGGTGGGTAGCGAAGGCGTGCCGCAGCACATGCGGGCTGACCCGCGCCGGATCGATGCCCGCGCCGGCAGCCGCTTCGTCCAAAACCTGGGCAAATCGCCGGGGCGTCAACCGCCCCGCCTTGCCGCGCGAAGGAAACAGCCAGGGGTTGGCCTTATCGCCCTTGGGCAGGAAACTTGCGCGAACCTCCAGATAGCTACGCACAGCCGTGCGTGCCGCGGCGTTCAACGGCGCCAGGCGCTCCTTGCCGCCCTTACCCCGCACGATGACGTAGGCGGGATCGCGGGCTAGCGCCGAGAGCGGCAGGGCCGTCAGTTCCGAGATCCGCAGGCCCGACGCATAGGCCAGTTCCACCATGCAGCCGAACCGCAGCCCCTGAGCCCCGTCGCGGGCGCCCGCGGCCGCGATCAGCCGGTTCATTTCGTCCCGGCTCAGGACATTGGGCAGGGCGCGCCCCTGCTTGGGCGCTTCCACGCGGCGTGACGGGTCGTCGGCCCGCCAGCCCTCGCCGAGGGCGAATCGATAGAATTGCCGGACCGCCGCGCGGCGTCTGGCCGCGGTGGCGGGCGACAGGCCCCGCGCGCCCAGCGCGGCGAAGTAGGCCTCGATGTCTTCCGCGCCCGCCTCGGTGAGCCCCCCGCCCCGGCCTGCCAGAAAGCCGCCGGCGTCCGACAGGTCGCGGGCATAGGCGCTGAGCGTGTTGCGGGCCGCCGCGCGCTCCACCGCCATCATCTCCAGGAAGGCCTCAACCCAGTCGCCGCCAGACCCCTTCACTTGAGGCCCGCCGCGCCCTCGAGGGCGATCAGCCTGGCTTCCGCCGGCAACCCCGCCCGCGTCAGGGCGCTGACAATCCGAACCCGGTCACCCAGCGCCGGTCCCTCCGGCCCGGCCTCGCTGAAGGTCCAGAGCGCCAGCAGGACCGCCTCCCCCATGCGTCGCGTCGCGGCGGCGGCCTCCAGCGCAAGCCCGCGGCCCAGCGGCGCCTTGCCCTCCGGCACGGCGAACGCTGAGAGCCGTACGCGCTCAGGCCCGGAGACTTCGACCGCCAAGGCCATCGACAGCAGCGCGAGGCCCTGCAACCTCGTCCGGCTCTTGGAATCGGCGGTCTCCGCCGCCGCCAAGCGGTCCGAGAGCGTGACGTCGAGCCCGTCGGCCGCGTAGGCGGGAGGGGCCGGCTCGACGCCACTCATGGCCGCCGCGACCGCGGGGGCGGCCTTGGCCGCGCCGAGCTCGAGCTTCAGGGCCCGCGACAGCGCCAGGTCCAGCCCGTTCCGCAATGAGGCCGGGCCCGCCGGCGTGCCGCTCAGCCGCGCGCTCATCAGGCGTCCGTAAATCACATCCCGCGTCTGCGCCTGGGCGAGGTCGAAGGTCAGTTGCGCCTGGTCGCCCTGGCCTGCCACAGCCTGGCAGAAGGCGCGCAGCCGCAGCCAATAGATATCGCCGCGCCCGGCGCCGAGCGCCGCGGCCACCGCGCAGGCCCGATCCTCGTCGCCGGCCAGCAGGGCGCTCTCCGCGGCCGCCTGGGCCAGGGCCGGATTGCGTTCAAGGCCCGGGGCCCGGTCCAGGATCCGCGCCGCCGCACCGACATCCCCCAGCGCGATCAGGGCGCTGGCCCGCGCGCCCAGCAGTTCCTCGTCGCCCCGCGAACCTTCGGGACCGGTTGCGCCCGTCGCCAGCAGCCTGCGGGCCACCTCGGCGGCGGCAGGCGACACGGGCCGTGTCGCCAGCCGCGCCAACACGGTCCGCGCCAGCTCTAACGGCGTTCCACGCCAGAGGTCCGGCGGCAGGCCGGTCTGGCGTCCGGGCGTCGAAAACGCGTCCGGCGCGGCCAGAGGGGCGACCTCGACCTGGGCGCGCGCCGATCCGCAGACCAGCACGGTCAGGACGATAGCCAGGGCGACACGCGACATGGAAACATCCTACCGCAAGCCCCGCCGTTGGCGCGAGGGCGCAGGCCGGTGTAAAGCGTGCGGTGTTTATGGACCGCTACGAACCGCTTCGCCGCCGCACCATCACGCTCGTCGGCCTCATGGGCGTCGGCAAGTCCAGCGTGGGGCGTCGCCTGGCGACCGCCCTCAGCCTCCCCTTCCGCGATGCCGACACCGAGGTCGAGACCGCGGCCGGGCGCTCGATTCCCGAAATCTTCGCCGATCTTGGCGAGTCCGCCTTCCGCGACGGCGAGCGCCGCGTGATCGCCCGCCTGCTGGAAGGCCCCCCCCACGTGCTGGCCACCGGTGGTGGCGCGTTCATGAACCCTGAGACCCGCGACCTGATCAAGACGCAGGCGATCTCCGTCTGGCTCAAGGCCGACCTGGAGGTGCTCGCCCGGCGGGTCGGGCGCAAGGGCAGCCGCCCCCTGCTGGCCGGCCGCGATCCGATCACAGTGCTGCGGGAGCAAGCGCAGGCGCGCTACCCGGTCTATGCCCTGGCGGACCTGACCGTAGAGACGGGCGATACGGCCCACCACGTCACCGTGAGCGAAGTGATCCGCGCGCTGGCCGCGCATCTGGGTGAAACCGTCGAATGAACCGCACGATCTCCGTTGGACTGGGCGCGCGCGCCTATGACGTGGTGGTGGGGGAGGGTCTTCTCGACGCGGCCGGTCGGCTGATCGCCCCCCACGCCGCCCGCGGTCGAACCGCCGTGGTGAGCGACGAAACGGTATGGAGCCTGCATGGCGCGCGCCTGACGGCCGCCCTGGCCGCGGCGGGGATCGAGGCCTTGCCCGTGATCGTCGCGCCCGGCGAACAGACCAAGAGCTTCGACGGTCTCGCCGATGTGTCCGATCGCCTGCTCGCCCTGGAACTGGATCGCGGCGACCTGGTCACGGCCTTCGGCGGCGGGGTGGTCGGCGACCTCGCCGGGTTCGCGGCGGCGATCTACAAGCGCGGGATCGACTTTGTGCAGATCCCCACCACCCTGCTGGCCCAGGTCGACTCCTCGGTGGGCGGCAAGACCGCCATCGACACACCGCGCGGCAAGAACCTGATCGGCGCCTTTCATCAGCCGCGCCTGGTGCTGGCGGACCTGGACATGCTGTCCAGCCTTCCGGATCGCGAGATGCGTGCGGGCTACGCCGAGGTCATCAAATACGGCCTGCTGGGAGACCTTGCCTTCTTTGCGTGGCTGGAGGTTCACGGGGACCGCGTGCTGGCGCGAGATCCGGAGGCGCTATCCCACGCCGTCGCGCGTTCCGTGGAGATGAAAGCTGAAATCGTCGCTGAGGACGAACGTGAGCAGGGCCGCCGCGCCCTGCTCAACCTGGGTCACACCTTCGCCCACGCCCTGGAGACCGAGACCGGCCACGGCACGGCCCTGTTGCACGGCGAGGCCGTGGGGGTCGGCATGGCGCTGGCCTTCCGTTTCTCCGCCGCTCAGGGGCTGGTCCCAGGCCAGGACGCGACCCGGGCCTGCCATGCCATCGCCGCGGCCGGGCTGCCGACGACACTGTCCAAGGTGGGTGGTCCGTTCGACGCCGTCGCTCTGGCGGCCCACATGGCCCAGGACAAGAAGGCCGAGGGCGGCCGCCTGACGTTCATCCTGGCCCGTGCCATCGGCGAGGCGTTCGTCGCCCGGGACGTCGATGCCGAGGCCGTCCACGCCTTTCTGGTCAGCGAAGGCGCCCGGCCGTGAGTCTCGGCGCCATGATCGGGGCGCTGGCCCCGTCGCTATTGATCCTGCTGACGCTCTCGGCGCTGCTGTCCGCGGCCGAGACCTCCATGACCGCCGCCAGCCGCGGACGGCTGCACCAGCTGGAACGCGACGGCGACCGGGCCGCCCGCCGGATCAACCGTCTGCTGGGCAACCAGGAGACGATGATCGGCGCCATCCTGCTGGCCAACAACGTGATCAACATCGGGGCCTCAGCCCTGACCACGAGCGTGCTGACGGCCGCCTTTCCGGGCGCCCTGGGCGCGGTGATCGCCACCGCGGTCATGACGGTGCTGGTGGTGATCTTCGCCGAGATCCTGCCCAAGACCCTGGCCATCGCCCGCCCCGACGACGTGGCCCGGACCCTGTCCATCCCCACGTTCTGGACGGTTCGAATCTTCGGCCCGCTCGCGGACGGCGCCCAGTGGGTGGTGCGCCAGACACTCCGCCCGTTCGGCATCAATCTGGACATGGAAACCGACGTGCTTGCCGCGCACGAGGAGATCCGGGGGGCTGTGGAGTACCACCACTCCGAAGGGCTGGTGGAGACCCGCGACCGCTACATGCTGGGCGGCGTGCTCGACCTCGCCGAGATGGACGTGACCGAGGTGATGGTGCATCGCCGGTCAATGGTCACCCTCGACGGCGGCCTGGCCTCACGCGAACTGCTGCAGGCGGCGCTGGACAGCCAGCATACCCGTTTGCCCGTCTACCGCGACGATCCCGAGAACGTGGTGGGCGTCCTGCACGTCAAGGACGTCTTGCGCGCCCTAGCCGCCAACGATGGTCATATCGACGACCTCGACGTTCCCGCCATGCTGCGCGAGCCCTGGTTCGTTCCAGAGACCACCACCCTGAAGGACCAGCTCGCCGCCTTCCTGAAGGCGAAGAACCACTTCGCCCTGGTGGTGGACGAGTATGGCGCCCTCCAGGGCTTGGTGACCCTGGAGGACATCCTCGAGGAAATCGTCGGCGACATCGAGGACGAGCACGACATCGTGGCCAGCGGGGTCAAGCCGGCAGGTGACGGCTCGGTGCTGGTCGACGGCTCGGTGACCGTGCGCGATCTGAACAGGGCCATGGACTGGGACCTGCCGGACGACGAGGCGGTAACCGTCGCCGGCCTGTTGATCCATGAGGCTGAGGAGATTCCCGAGGTGGGCCAGATCTTCACCTTCCACCGCCACCGCTTCTCCGTCATGGCGCGCAAAGGGGCCCGCGTCACCTCGCTGCGGATCGAACCTCTACCGCGCCTGCTCGACGAGGACTGATCCTTCGGGTCAGCCCGCGTCCTTCACGCGCGTCCAGACCTGCGACTTGCACAGCACGCCGATGACAAGACAGCCCTGGACCTTCAGCGTGTCCGGATCGACCAGGCTGGCCGTCCCGCTGAGGTTCAGGTTCAGGTCCGGAACAAACACCTTCGCGAACCAGCCGCCGGCGGGGTTGGGCGTCAGGTCCTTCAGGATCCGGATACCGATGAGAGGCGCGACGCCGCTCCGGCGGGCATCGGCCTGGGCCTTGGGCGTGGCGTACACCACATATCCGCAGGGCACAGGCGCGCAGGCCCGCACTTCGACGTGGACGGTGTCTCGTGCGTTGCGCCATATCCCTTCAAGCGGCGATGCGCTGCGGCGGTCGATTTCGCCCGCAGCCGCGCTTGCCGCTGGAGCGAGAGCCAGGGTGAGCGCCAACCCGAGAGCCGCCAAGCGCGGAGCCTCAGCGCTTGACGCCACGCAGGGTCTCCAGGCCGACAGCCATCTGTTCCGTCAGTTTGTTGACGATGTTGTCACCTGGCCGACGGCGACTGGTCAGGAACGTGGCGATGCACGCTGCGAAGAACAGGGCGCTGGGTATCCCTTCGCCAACAGCCGCGGAGACGCTGCCGGCATACACCTTGCCCTGAGCGAAGATCAGCGACGTCTGGAAGGCGAACAGCAGAACCGCGGCGACGATGATCGCCGGCGTGGAGCCCGAGCGCTTCGCCGATAGCGCCAGCGGAACCGCCAGCAGCGGCATCAGCGGCAGGGCCAGCGCCTTGGCCAACCGGGCATAGAGCTCACCCAGCAGGACCTGCCGGGGCAGCATGGTTTCGGTTTGGCGATACCCCTGGTCTGCGAGTTCCGCGAGCGTCAGCTCCGTCTCCTGGCCGCCGCGCGCCCTCAGCAGCTTGGCTGCCGGAACCAGCGGGATGCGGACGCTCAGAAAGGCGAAGGTGAGGAGCTGGGCGTGGC
>JANPKX010000372.1:0-3031 GCA_031426235.1 Alphaproteobacteria bacterium
CAAGGCCTGTTCGATGTTGAGATAGAGGCTCTTGTTGTTGCGCTTGAACGAGCCGGCCGTGTTCGGCGGGAAGCCCGAAACGCCATTCGCACCGCCGGCGACGGCCGTTGGATTGGTCGCCAGCGGATGGCCCGTCGGATAGCGGAACGGCCCGGTGTCGTAGGACTCCTTCTGGCCGGCGGTGATCGTGAACTCGTCGTCGCGGTACTCGGCGCCGGCGGCCACGAACATCGGTTTTACCAGCCCCAGGTCGAACTCGCGGCTGATGTCGAAATTGCTGGTCCATTCCTTGAAGGTCAGGGTGCCCAGATAGAAGTAGGTCGGCGAGAGCGGCCCATAGGACGTGTTCAGCGAGTTCTCATAGTAGCCCACCTTGTTGCGGGCATAGGAGCTCGACAGGTCCCAGTCGAAGCCCAGCAGGCCCGAGCCCTTGGCGCCCACCAGCCCCTGATAGTCGCGGTCCTTGAGGAACAGGCGCGGCGAATAGCCGTCAGGATAGACGCTGGTGTTGTTGTTAAAGGCGCTGGGCGCGCGGAATGTCAGCCAGGCAGCCGAGTTGCGGCTCGAGATCGTGCCGAAGCTGTAGAGCTTGACCCCTTCGGTCACGTCCCAGCCGGCGTTGTAGGCCAGAGAATAGAGCTGAGAGGCCGGCGCGCCGGGGTGGGAGACGTGCCGGTCGATGGTGCGCTCCCGCGGGTCGGGCACGCCCGGCGCGATCGGGAGATAGAGGTTGGCGGTCGCGGGCGTGAACTTGCCTCGGTCCACCAGATTGGTGGTCCGCGCGTCCAGGGTGAGATTGACGAAAGCGCGCTCGCCCAACGCCAGACCGTAGTTCAGCGAGCCTTGCAGGGTTTCGCCATCGCCCTCGAGCGTCGTGCCGGTCAGGGCGGTGAACGAGCCGCCCTGGGCGCCATCCTTGAGGATGATGTTGATGACCCCAGCCAACGCGTCCGAGCCGTACTGGGCTGAGGCGCCGTCGCGCAGCACCTCGATTCGTTGGATGGCCGAGGCCGGCACGAGGTCGAGGTCCGGCGGCGACTGGCCGGCCTGGGTGGTCCCGTTGACGAACAGCACCGCGGTGTTGTGCCGGCGCTTGCCGTTGACCAGCACCAGGGTCTGATCGCTGGCCAGGCCGCGCAGCGAGACGGTCTTGATGGCGAAGCTGGCGCCCGCGCCGGAGTTGGAGGTGTTGGCCGAGGGCACCAGGGTGGAGATCAGGTCGCGGACCGACTGCTTGCCGCTCTTCTCCAGGATTTCCGCGGTCAGAACGTCGATCGGCGCCAGGCTGGTGGTGACCGTCCGCGCGGTGGAGCGCGTCCCGGTGACGATCAACTCGTCAACCGCCGTGTCCGGCGCTTCGGCCGCCGCAGCGACCCCTGCCAAACTCATGGCCAGGCCCCAGATGCCTGCCATCAGCCATGTCCTGTGAAACACGCGCATCTATCCCCGCCGCTCGTTAAAGGCTGCCCCAGCCCCTCTCGCGGACGTCTCCCCCCGGGACAGCGCCGATATTCCTTCGGCGGCCGTCGCTGCGGAACTGTGTTGGGTGTGGCCTTGGGGCGCAACAGCGTGGGGTCCCCGAAGGTACCCGTGGTCACGTTTGCTTCATAATCGCGCGAATACATCGCACAGCGAAGCAAAGCGCAAAATATGGGCAGTTTTCGCGAATGAGAGCGCTCTCAATATTATCTGACTCGAACGTCAAATATGGGCCCCTGACTTCCAGGCTCTCTGTAGGGTGCGATCGGGTCGCGTCGACCTGGGCGCGACGACCAGCGGGACAAAACCGATCGTGGTCCGTCTCCGGCGCCTCCAATGCGCGCAACGCTCGCGCCTAGCACACGGCGCGCACGCTTCCTGGGCGCCGACCGCGTCAGTCCAGAGGCAATTCGGTGCGGGACAGGACCGGGCGGAAGGCCAGACTGGACTGGATCTTGGCGACGCCGGGCGCGCGGGCCAGTCGGTCGCGCATGAAGGTCTCGTAGTCGGCCAGGGTGCGGGCGACGACGCGCAACTGATAGTCCGCCTCGCCGGTCATCAGGTAGCACTCCAGCACCTCCGGCCAGTGGACCATGGCGGCCTCGAACGCGCTGAGGGCGGTGGCGTCCTGTCGCTCAAGCGCGACGCGTACAAAGGCAGTGATATCGAGGCCCACCCGCTCAGGATCGATCAGCGCCACATAACGCTTGAGTACGCCCGCCTGCTCCAACTGGCGCACGCGACGCAGGCACGGCGAGGGTGAAAGGCCGACCCTGTCCGCCAGCTCGGCATTGGTCAGCCGCCCGTCACCCTGCAGATGGTGGAGGATGCGGCGATCGATTGCGTCGAACTCAACCGAGCGGTTACGTGTCATGGGATCTGCCGCCTGAAGACCATATTTTGGCATATCATGCCAATGCAGGCCCTTGAGACAGGGATCTTCGCAAGATCGACCGTGGCGGCGAATGATATAGCGTGGCGTCCGATGGAGCCAGACATGCCGCGTACCCGCCTTGCTGGATCCGCCGTGTCCTTGGCCCAGGTCGCCGATGGGCGGATCGCCACGCTGCAGCTGCTGGAGGCCCGGGTGCGCTGGCTGGCGACCTGGATCATCCACAACGCCAACAACCTCCGGGAAAGCCGCGACGGCCTGAAGGTGGGGGGACACCAGGCCTCCTGCGCCTCGCTGACGGCGATCATGACGGCGCTCTACTTCCACGCCCTGAAGCCCACCGACAGGGTGGCGGTGAAGCCGCACGCGAGCCCGGTCTATCATGCCATCCAGTTCCTGCTGGGCCGTCAGAGCCGCGACCAGCTGGAGCGGTTCCGGGCGTTTGGCGGGGCGCAATCCTATCCGTCGCGCACCAAGGATCACGACGACGTCGATTTCTCGACAGGGTCGGTGGGGCTGGGTGTGGCGGTGACCGCGTTCGCGTCGCTGACCCTGGACTATCTGAGCGCCCTTGGGTGGCTCGACCCGGCGCGGCGCGGGCGGATGGTGGCGTCGCTGGGCGACGCCGAGCTGGACGAGGGCAATATCTATGAATGCCTG
>JANPKX010000373.1:0-3374 GCA_031426235.1 Alphaproteobacteria bacterium
GCCCAGCAGCGTCTGCAGCCGGGGCGACATGGCGCGCACCTGCTCGCGGGGCACGCCCAGGAAGAAGTTCTCCTGTGTCCTGGCCCAAGGTTGGCAATACTGGTTGGTGATCGCCCGGCGCGGCCGGCCCGTGTGGTTGGCGCCGCCCCGATGCACCAGGGTTCCAGGAAACACCACGGCGGCTCCGGCCGGCACCTCCATCGGAACCAGCATCGGCTCCATGTCGGCGTGCGAGGCCGGACGGCCTGGGTCGCCCGGGTCGCCCCAAAGGTGGCTGCCGGGGATCAGCTCGGTCGCGCCGTTCGCGTGCGTGAAGTCGTCGATGGCCGCAATGAGGCTGTAGCTGACCGCGGGGCGCGGGCGGGGGAGCCGGTAGAAGCCGTCGTCGGTGTGAAGGCCCTGGGCGGCCTCGCCGGGCTGAATCGCGATGGCCTGGCTGGCCGTCAACAGGAACCCGGGCAGCAGCACTCGCTCGAGGATCGCCATCAGCCGGGCGTCTTCGGTGAGAGCCTCGAACACCGCGCCCCGGGCCACCAGGGTGTAAACCCGCTCGGTGGCGAAGCCCTCGAACGCATTGCGGCCTCGGTGTGAGCCCAGGAACGGCGCCAGACCTTCGCGGACGCAGGTCAAAGTCTGGGCGTCAAGGAAGTCGGGGATGACGGTGAAGCCCTGGGTCTCCATCGCCGCGACGTGCGCCTCCGCCTCGTGGGCGATGCTCGGTTTGTCCATCGGCCCTGGCCTCCCTATGATGCAGCATAACATGCCGATGGGAGGCGCTCATGACCCTGAAAATCCGCAAAGTCGCCGGTGCGCTCGGCGCCGAGATCGCGGGCGTGGACCTGGCGCGGGGGCTTGCCGACGACACGATCGCGGCCATCCGCGCCGCGCTGGTCGAGCATCAGGTGATCTTCTTCCGTGACCAGGATCTGACGCCCGATCAGCAGACCGCGTTCGGCGCGCGCTTCGGACCACTCAACATTCATCCCTATGTCGCCGCCATGCCGGGGCATCCGGCGGTCATGGAGATCATCAAGGAGCCGTCGGACAAGATCAACTTCGGCGGTGGCTGGCACTCGGACATGAGCTTCCTGGAGACGCCGGCGATCGGTTCGATCCTCTACGCCGTGGAAATCCCCGAGTTCGGCGGCGACACCCTGTTCGCCAGCCAGGCTGCCGCCTACGAGGCCCTTTCCGACGGGCTGAAGGCGACGCTGGGGACCTTGAACGCCGTCCACTCGGCGTCGAAGGAATACTCCGCCCAAGGCCATTCGGCCAAGAAGCGCGGCTCCATGCAGGTGGCCGAGGCGGACGGCTATGTGGGCGAGTACGTCCACCCGATGGTGCTCGCCCACCCCGAAACAGGCTGCAAGGCGCTTTACGTGAACCCCGCCTTCACCCTGCGGATCGACGGCTGGAAGCCCAGCGAGTCCAAGGCGCTGCTGGACTACCTGTTCCAGCATTGCCGCTACGAGGCGTTCACCTGTCGGTTTACCTGGGCCAAGGGGTCGGTCGCGTTTTGGGACAATCGGTCAGTCTGGCATTTCGCCTTGAACGACTATGCGGGCCAGCGCCGCCACATGCGCCGCGTGACCGTCGACCCCTGGCCCGCGACCGCGCGGGTCTCCGTGGCGGCCGAGTAGCGCCAACCCTGGATCAGCGCGCCAATCCCGCCATCGCCACCACGGCGGCGAGGCCCACCGTCATGCCTCGGCTGCTCTCGGGCTGGCCGACGTCGATCCATTCGTCGACGGCATGGGCGCGGCCGCCGAGACCGCCCGAGCCGATCGTCACCGCTGGCAGTCCAAGGCTGATGGGGATGTTGGAATCCGTCGAGCCGGCCACCGTCAGGGGGGTGTAGCCCGCCGCGCGCACCGCGGCCTTCGTGATCAACAGGATTTCGGAGTCGGCCCGGGTGGCGCCGGTCGGACGGTCGCCGATCAGCTTCAGGTCCGCCGTGATGGCGCCGGCGCGGGTGGAGCGCTGCGCATTCTCCTGCGTGACGGCCGCCTTGACGATGTCCTGGAACTGAACGTCGACCTTGGCCAGTTCCGCTGCGCTCTCGGACCGCATGTCGACCTCCAGCCAGATGGCGTCCGGGATCGAATTCACCGAGGTGCCGCCCCCGACGACGCTGGTCATGTAGGTGGTCTTCGGCGCGGCGGGCGGCCGCAGCTTGTTCATCTCGACGACGGCGGCGCCCATGGCCGCCATGGGGTTCACAAGGCCATAGGCGCTATAGCTGTGTCCGCCCGGACCCTTGAAGGTGACGCGGTATCGACGCGACCCGACCGCGGCGCCGGTGATGACGGCCGCCGGTGTCCCGTCCATGGAAAAGTAGGCCGCGATACGGTCCTTGTACCGACCCTTGCCAAACAGGTAGCGCGTGCCCCGCAGGTCGCCCGGCCCTTCTTCGCCGACGTTGCCGACGAACAGGATGTCCCGGGCCGTCTTCACCCGGCCGGCATCCAGCGCCCGCACATAGCCCAGCAGCACGGCCAGGGAGCGGCTGTCGTCGCCGATGCCGGGCGCGAAGAGCCGGGTCCCTTCACGTCTGACCTTCACATTGACGTCTTCCGGGAAGACGGTGTCGAGGTGCGCGGCCAGCACCACGACCGGGCCGCCTGCCCGCCCTACGCCGCGGCGCAGGCCCATGACATTGCCCTCGGCGTCCATTTCGACGTCGCTCAGGCCGGCGGCTTTCAGCATGGTCATATAGGCCTTGGCGCGGGCCTCCTCCTTGAAAGGCGGCGCGGGGATTTCCGTCAGGGTGATGGTCTCCCCGACGATGCGGTCATGATCCGCAGCGAGGGCCGACAGGGCGGCCTTCATCGCAGGGTTGGCGCGAACGCCGGCGATCGCCTTGTCGGCCGCGCTGGGCAGGGGCGCTTCGACCTGCGCCCAGGCCGGCGCCGTCAGGCCGAGCCAGACTGCCGCGGCGAGTGCAATGTGCGAGCGCGGTGTCATGGTCAGCATCCTCCAGGGTGGCCATATCAACCGATGTCGCCAGCCTGAGCCAGAGACAAGCGGGTTCGCCTGGAGATCAAGGTCCCGGTCGGTCTCGACAGGTCGAGGCAATCAGCGTTCGATGCACAACCAGAACGAGACCGGGGGAACGACCATGGCCATGATGACGCGGGACGGCGTGCGGCTCTACTACGAGGTGCACGGCGAGAGTGGGCCTGTGATCCTGCTCACCCACGGCTACTCCGCGACCAGCCAGATGTGGCGCGGGCAGGTCGAGATTCTCGCCAAGAGCCACCGGCTCGTGGTCTGGGACATGCGCGGGCACGGACAGTCGGACAGCCCGTCCGATCCCGCGGCCTATTCCGAGGTCGCGACGATCGGCGACATGGCCGCGCTGCTGGACGCGGTGG
>JANPKX010000374.1:0-4569 GCA_031426235.1 Alphaproteobacteria bacterium
CAAACGAGTGAAAGCTCTTCAGGTTCGCCCGGAGCCTGCGCAACCATATGTGATCTGACAGCGGGCGGAAGCCGGCGTTTACTCAGAATCGTCAACCAACAGGAGGCTCTACGCATGGCGCTAGAAGCCCGGATCCGCGAACTCGGATCCCGTCACCAGTCTCTGGAACAGGCCATCCAGGATGAGTTGAAAAGGCCCTCCGCCGACGACCTCAGGCTCAAGGAACTCAAACGACAGAAGCTGCGCCTGAAAGAGGAAATCGAAAACCTTCGCGGCAGCATCCACTAGGTCCCTGCCAACCCGATCGCCCTATCCCACACGTTCCGGCACTGTCCCGGATGAGCGGGGTCGTAGGGGAAAAGCCTAGTCTTCCTCGTCGTCGATCTGATGATCGTCGGCGAAGACCGATTGCGGCTTCGGATCGTCCTGGGCAATACCGGTCTCGGAGGCCGGTCGCAGGGTTTCCCCGGCGGGCTCGACAATGCCCTTGCGCGCATCATCCTTGGCCCTCTTGTCGGCGGCCTTGCGCACGACGGCGTCCAGTTCAAGCTGGCTGGAAAGCCCCAGGGTGACGGGGTCGACCGGCTTGATGTTGGCCGAGTTCCAGTGCTGGCGGTTACGCACCTGATCGATGGTGGCCTTGGTGGTGCCGAGCAGGCGCGCGACCTGGCTGTCCGGCACTTCGGGGTGGTTGCGCACGAACCAGGCGATGGCGTCCGGCCGATCCTGGCGGCGTGAGACCGGGGTGTAGCGCGGCGCCTTCTTGACCGGCTTCAGCAGCTCGGCGTGCCGGCTCTTCTGCGCCTTCATGCGGTACTTTTCGTTCTTTTCGGCCGCGTCCAGCTCGTCACGCGACAGTTGGCCGTTGGCGATCGGATCGGCGCCGCGGATGTCGCGCGCGACCTCTCCGTCAGCGATGCCCTTCACCTCCAGGGGGTGCAGTTCGCAGAAGTCGGCGATCTGATCGAAGGTCAGCGAGGTGTTGTCCACCAGCCAGACGGCGGTCGCCTTGGGCATCAAGATCTGGGTCACGTTCGAAAATCCCAAAGAAGAGCAGAGTCCCGGAAACGAAGGCGCCCGGCCTTTCGGCCGGGCGGTGAGGCGTTTTCTATAGGCCAGGACAGCGGCGCTGGGAACGAAAATCTAGAACCCAAAAATCCAGTCGCCCGACAGGCCGGACATCTGCACCCCGACCAGGATCACCTTGTCGACCCCGCCCAGGGTGATCACCGTGTCGGCCCCCACCTGGGCTACCGTGAAGGTGTTGCCGGCGTCGAGCTGTATCCGGTCCCCCTCGGCCAAGTTGAAGTCGGTGATGGTGTCGATGCCCGTGCCCGTGAAGCTGTGGAAGCTGTCGGCGCCCGCGCCGCCGGTCATGGTGTCCGATCCCAGGTCGCCGGACACGAAGTCTTCGCCAGAGCCGCCGGTCAGGATGTCGTCGCCCTGCCCACCCCGCACGGTGTCGGCCCCGGCGCCGCCATCGAGGGTATCGGCGCCGAGGTTGCCGTAGACGAGGTCGGCCCCGGCGTCGCCGGAGAGTGAATCGTTGTCCTTGCCGCCCACGACCCAGTCATCCCCGTCGCCGCCCGACTCGGTGTCGTGGCCGGCGTTGCCCTGGATGTCATCGAAGGCCGCACCGCCGACGATGGAATCATTGCCGTCCTCGCCCCGCAGATAGCCGCTGCCGGCGCCACCATCGATGGTGTCGGCGCCCGCGCCCCCGAAGATACGATCCGCGCCGTTGTTGCCGTCCAGCAGGTTGGCCAGGGCATTGCCATTCAGGGTGTCGGCGCCGAAGCCTCCTTCGGCGTTCTCGATCTGCGCGCCCTGGGCCACGGCGACATTGCCCACCAGGCCGCCGACGTTGGAGAAGTAGCCTTCCCGCAGGTCGATGAGCTGGTTCTGCGAGTAGCCCGAGAAGTCGAAGGTGTCGCGGCCGCCCGCGTCCCAGACCGCAAAGATCAGCCGCGTGGAGCTGTTGAGCGCCGTGAACCAGTCGCGATCGGTGTTGGAGTTGAAGCCATAGACGGTGTCGCCCGTGCGCGTGGACATGTTGGCGCCGTACTCGATCTGGGCGCCGCGAATGTCGTCCAGCAGCGGGACAGCCGAATAGCTGCCTCGGAAGCTGCCCCCGGTGTTGGCCTCGGAGAAATAGCTCATCACCGTGTACTGGCGGCTGTCCTCGTAATAGCTGGCGTGTTCGGCGTAGCTGAACGCGGCGCCCTCGCCGGCGTTGTAATCGCCCGGGTGCGCCAGGCCGATGGCATGGCCGATCTCGTGGACCAGCACCTGACCGCCGTAGTTCCCGATGGACGGGAAGCTGTTCGAGCTGACCGTGGCATTGACCCAGACGTCGCCTGCCGAACTCTGGGCGCTGGTATTCCCGGGATAGTTCGCGAAGGCGGCCGAGCCCGACTGGCCGCTCGTGTAGCTGCTGAACAGGATGGTGGCGTTGTCGGAGTAGGCGACCTCCCCGAATGCGCCCGACCCGATGCGCACGAAGGTGATGTTGGCCACGTCGGCCCAGGCCTGCAGGGCCTGCTCGGCCTGGGCGATCTGCTGGGCGTTGAAACGCTGGAAGCCTTCCGTGTCGCTGGGCATCCGCAGCGGCTGGTTGGCGCGGTAGGCATAGGTGACAGTGAAGGCGGTTCCGGCGACGCCGCCCCACCCGGGATAGGGCTTCATGGTGTCGGGATCGAAGCCTGTGAGCTGCAGGCCGGCGCGGTCGATGGTGTAGCTAACCTTGCCGTTCGAGGTCACGCCGGCGCGCTCGTCGGCATTGAGGTACGACGCCGTTCCCGCCGCGTCCTGCGTGAATGATGAGGTCTGGAGTTGGGCCGAACACAGCGGACAGGCGCATCGGCCCACGCCTTCCTGCCCCCCGAACGCAGCGTGGTTCAGGGCAGGATCCGCCATGGCGGCATCGCCAACTTCGGCTTCGAAAGTCATCAAGACACTCTGATCGCGCCCGCCCCCAACAAAGGGTTAGGACGATGCAAGTTCGGGCACAACCGAAGATCGACGGCCCTTCAACCTGTTAGTACGGGTCAGGCGCGCGCCCGGTTGACCCTCGAGCTCAACTCAGGGGCACGCGGCCCAGAATCTTGAGGCCGTAGCCGGCTGAGCCCGGCAACAGCGTCTGCGACGAGCTCAGCAGCAGCATGTCGCGTACGCCCAGGTCGATCAGGATCTGCGCGCCGATGCCATAGTCGCGCAGCACGTTCTCGCTGTGATCGGCCTGGGGCTGACCATAGCGCTCGCTCAGCCAGTGCGGGTTGGAGTCGCGGATGAACACGGCGACGCCTGCACCGTCGTAGCTTTCGATGGCTTTCAGCGCCCTGGGCACATAGTCGCGGCGCGCCTCGATGGCGCCCAGCATATCCAACGCTAAGTCGACGCGGTGCATGCGCACCAGCGTGGGCTTGTCCGGATCG
Organism: Alphaproteobacteria bacterium; assembly: GCA_031426235.1. Taxonomy (GTDB): domain Bacteria; phylum Pseudomonadota; class Alphaproteobacteria; order Caulobacterales; family Caulobacteraceae; genus Phenylobacterium. The sequence goes on from JANPKX010000374.1 coordinate 3,435, forward strand.
ATCCGGCCCTTGGTCAGCACCACGTGTTCGGTCTGGTCGATGCTGTTGCGGTAGATGACCATCCGGAACCGGCCGCCGTAGGCGCTGTCGAACGGCGTCTCCAGCACCCGCTCGACCTGGCGTTCGGTACGGCGACGATAGGCGATCAGATCGGCGATCGTGCCGATCTTCAGGCCATGCAGCTGAGCGAAGGCGACCAGGTCCGGCAACCGAGCCATCGACCCGTCGTCCTTCATAATCTCGCAGATCACGCCAGCCGGATTGAGGCCGGCCATGCGGGAGATATCCACGGCCGCCTCCGTGTGGCCGGCGCGGACCAGGACGCCGCCGTCGCGGGCCACCAAGGGGAAGACGTGCCCCGGCGAGACCACGTCATCCACGCCCTTGGTGGGATCCACGGCCACGGCGATGGTGTGCGCTCGATCGTGAGCCGAGATGCCGGTGGTGACGCCCTCCCGCGCCTCGATGGAGACGGTGAACGCCGTGCCGTGCCCGGACTGGTTGTCGCTGGCCATCGGCGGCAGGCGCAGCCGGCGCGCCCGCTCCTGGGTGATGGACAGGCAGATCAGTCCCCGCGCGTGCTTGGCCATGAAGTTGATCTGGTCGGGCGTGGCGAACTGGGCCGGGATGATCACATCGCCCTCGTTCTCGCGGTCCTCGGCGTCGACCAGGATGTAGGGCCGCCCGTTGCGGGCATCCTCGATGATATCCTCGATCGGGCTGATCGCGCCGGTGACGCCCTCGGCGTCGTGGCCGGCGGCGGGCGTGGCGCTCGGCGGCACGAGATAGGGTCGCTTCATCGGCCGATCCTCATATAGGCGAACTCCACGACCTGCTCGGCGACGGTGTCGAGCTGCCAGGCGTCCTTGTCATCGCGACAGGCGCCGGCCTCGTCGAAGAGGCCGGCTCCAGCGTTCAGGGCCGCCCCGAATGGCGTCGGCCAGCCCCTCAAGGCATGTATGATCGCCCGCAGCGCCATCAAGGTGGTGCCGCCCGCCTGGGCGCCAGCCGCCGTGATGATCGTGCCGACAGGCCGCGCGGTGAGATAGGGCGCCGCATCGCCGCTGGTGATCTCCAGGGTGTCGAGGGCGTTCTTGATCACGCCGGAGATCGAGCCGTGATAGCCGGGGCTGGC
>JANPKX010000375.1:0-6725 GCA_031426235.1 Alphaproteobacteria bacterium
AGACGGGCGTCATGTGCCCTTCCAGGAACGCCTGCGGATCGAAGGCCTTCAGGCCGCCCAGGGCCAGCTCGGCGTTCTCGCCAAGCTCCTCCTGCTCGTCGGGATCGAGGTAGCTGACGATGGCGTTGCCCTTGAAGGCCACGCCCGGCGGATGGCCGTCGTCCTCGTCGGGCCCGCCGCCGCCCTTCTTCTGGAACGGCAGGAACACCTGACGGCGCAGGTCCAGCATGCCCTTGAACCGCCCACCCGACCCGGCCGGCCAGTAGAGCGGCGCGGGGTCGAGTTGCAGCTTGGACGCCACCTCGTCCAGCAACTCGAACGGGTCCTGGGCCTCGCGGTCCATCTTGTTGATGAAGGTGATGATCGGGATATCGCGCAGGCGGCACACCTCGAACAGCTTCAGGGTCTGCGGCTCGATGCCCTTGGCGGCGTCGAGCACCATGACTGCCGCGTCGGCGGCGGTCAGGGTGCGGTAGGTGTCTTCCGAGAAGTCCTCGTGGCCTGGCGTGTCCAGCAGGTTGAACATCAGGCCCGCGTGATCGAACGTCATCACGCTGGCTGAGACCGAGATTCCCCGCTCCCGCTCGATCTTCATCCAGTCCGACCGCGTGCGCCGGTTCTCGCCCCGCGCCCGCACCGCGCCGGCCGCCCGGATCGCGCCCCCCGCCAGCAGCAGGTTCTCTGTCAGCGTGGTCTTGCCGGCGTCGGGGTGCGAGATGATCGCGAAGGTGCGCCGGCGGGCGGCCTCGGCGGCGGGAGTGTTGCTCATGGGCCGCGCGCCTATCACGCGGAGGCGATGGGCGGAAGCGTGGGGCGGGAACCGGAGCGCGGCCAGCGCTCTACTGCAGGTACCCCTCAACGTGGAGCTTGCCTGCCGCAAGGTCCGCGACACCCACCGCCCAGATCTGCCTCGCGTTGCAGCTGTAGGCTTCCGCGGCCGTCAGCAGGCTGACGTTCTCGGACAGATCGATCACTGGCTCATTCGCCCTCAGGACGCCGACGCCGCCCGCGACCAGCGAAATTCGGGCGCCGTCGGGCGTCTCAAGGACACCGCGAATGTTCAGTTCGATACGGCCGTCGGCGCGCATGTAGGCATAGTCGGCGCCGCCGACACGCCCGGCCAGCCGTCCGGTGGCACGGCCCTCGAACCCCACGTCGAAGCGGGCGCCCTGGGGTGGAATCGGCTTGCTGCCGTCGAGGATGGCGCCGAGCTCGATCCCAAAGTCGGTCATGCCGGTGATGTCGGCATCGTATTCGTAGATCTTCTCGCCCCGCATCGGCTGTGCTCCCCTTGTCTCTCAATACAGCCGCGTCGTCGGGCCGCCGTCGAGGGGCAGTACGACGCCGTTGATGAAGCTCGACTTGTCCGAGAGCAGGTATTCGATGGCGTCGGCGACCTCCTGGGATTCGCCCAGGCGGTTCATGGCGCTGTGGCGGGCGATGATCTTCACGAACAGATCGGGCTCGGCCTCCACATAGGGGTCGACCATTTCGGAGTGGCAGTAGCCGGGGCAAAGCGCGTTCACCCGCAGGCCCTGCTGCGCGTAGTCGATGGCGGCGGATTTGGTGAGGCCGACGACGCCGTGCTTGGCGGCGGCGTAGGCCGAGTGGCCGATGTCGCTGCCCTCCAGGCCCAGGATCGAGGCAATGTTGACGATGGCGCCGCCGCCGGACGCAAGGATCGCCGGGATCTCGAACCTCATGCTCATGAAGACGCTGGTTAGGTTGGTGTTGATCACCGCGTGCCAGTTCTCCTCGGGCATGTCGGCGACCGCGAAAAACGGGTCACCCGCGATGCCGGCGTTGTTGACCGCGCCGTCTAGGCGGCCGAACCGGGTGACGGTCTTGGCCACCATAGCCTCAACGTCGGCGCGCACGGTGATATCGCCCTGGATGAAGAGGCCCTCACCGCCGGCAGCCTTCATCTGCGCGAGCACCGCCTGGCCCTGCGCCTCGCGGCGGCCGGTGATGGCGACCTTGGCGCCCTGGGACGCCAACGAGACTGCGGCGGTGGCGCCGAGGCCCGAGGTGCCGCCGGTGATCAGGATCACCTTGTCTTTGAATTGGGTCATGATCTGTCGCTCACTTCAGATGATCCGGCAGCTCGACCCAGGGGCCGAGGCCGTCGTGGTTTTCGGGGAGGGTTGCGAGGTGGTCGACGAGGCCGAAGGCGTCGAACGTCTCGGTGAAATTGGCGAAGGCCTTGCCCCACCACATGCGCTGGCGGCGCTGCTCCGGCGGCAGGTCGGCTTCAGTGGCGCCTTTGCCGCCGAGTTCGACCCGCATGCCAAGGTCGTTGTCGAAGGCGCCGGCGTGGGCGATCGCGGCGCCATAGGCGATGTAGTAGAGCCACTGGACCGTCGCCATCATCCGGTACTCGTCCACGAACCGGTCATAGCTGTAGTCCGGGTAGCGGCGTGTCCGGGCCATGAACTGGTCGTAGAAGCTGCGCAGAATCCGATGCTGGCTGTCGCGCGCATAGACCTCCGGCAGCACCGAGCCGGAATTGAGCAGATAGCCCAGGTCCGAGGGCACAGGGCCCGAGAACATCTGCTGGAAGTCGATGCATAGCCAGCCGTGCGGATGGTCGGCCCGGCCCTCGCAGAAGAAGAAGTTATCGCCCCGCAGGTCGCCGTGGGACAGGGTGCAGGTGGCGCCGTTCTCCGGCCGCGCGGCCGCGAAGAAGGCGTCCAGCCGGGTGGTCATCATGGCGCAGAGGTCGGAGACGCCCAGACGCGCCTTCCAGGTCCCCGTCGCCATCAGCGGCGAGTCTTCGCACTGGTTCAGCCGGTCCATCAGCCGCGCGCCGCCGGGCATGGCAGCCTTGAAGCTGTCCAGGTTGCCAGGGGCGGTCCAGTGCTCGACGTCCATGACCGCCAGCTCCTCAGCCCGCTCGCCCCGATCGCAGCCCTCCCACGCCACCGCGACGTCGACCATGGCGGGGATCATCCGCATGACCTCGTCGAGGCTCAGCTCGTGCTCGTGCACCTTCTGGGTCGCGAAGGTGCTGACGTCTTCCATGACCAGGGCGTAGCGCCCTGCGACCTCGTCGAAGGCGGCCAAATGGGTCTTCGGGCGGGGATAGAACCGGTCAAGCGGAATGCGGTAGCCGTGGATGTCCTTGATGAACATCGCCGCGATCCGGTCCTTCGGCGCGATCTCCAGGGTCGGCCACGCCTTGACGACGAAGTCCGTCGGCGCGTCCGTCGTTTCGGCATAGGTGCAGCGCACCTTCTTGATCGACGAGAAGTAGCCGGCGGTCATGCCGACGCCCGCTTCGGTCTGCGACACCACGGCGTTGGTTGGTGCGATGGCGCCGCTCCGCCGCAGGACCTTCGTCATGAAAACCGGGTCAACATCGTCCAGACAGCCGGGAAGCGGAACGTCGGCGGGCGGCCCATCCATGTCGGTTTTCAAGCGAGCCCCTCCTTTGGCCGCGGTTGCGGCCAGCCACCCCGGACCCTGGGCGCGCGCCAAGCTTGACACCACGGCCTCAAACCGATGGGTTGCCGATGGGGAACCGATGACCGCGCCGAACAGCCTGGCCGACGAACGCGACTTCGACCTGGGCGCACTCAAGGTCCGGCCGTCGACGCGCGAGGTCGCGGGTGCGGGCGCGACCGAGCTTCTGGAGCCCAGGGTCATGCAGGTGCTGGTCGCCCTGGCCCGACGCCGGGGCGCGGTGGTGTCGCGGACAGACCTGGTGCAGGCGTGCTGGGGCGGCAGGGCGGTCGGCGACGACGCGATCAACCGCTGCATCCAGGCGCTGAGGCGGCTCTCCGAAACGCACGGCGGCTTTGCGGTCCACACGGTGAAACGGGTCGGCTACCGGCTCGACTCCGCGCCGTTTGACGGGGGCGCCGTTCCTGTCCTGGCGGTGCTGGCCTTCGACAACCTGTCGGGCGATCCCGAGATGGCTTGGTTCTCGGACGGTCTGTCCGTAGAGATCCTGCAGACCGTCGCCCAGGGCGCTGGCTTGAAAGTCATCGGCCACGGCTCCAGCTTCCGGTTTCGCGGGCCTGACAAGGCCAGCCGCGAGGTGGCTGCCCAGCTTGGCGCCACCCATGTTCTGGACGGCGCCGTCCGCCGGTCCGGATCGCGCCTGCGCGTCTCGGCGCACCTCGTTGAGGGCTCTAGCGGCATCACCCTGTGGTCCATGACGTTCGTGCGCGAAATGACCGACGTTTTCGCGGTGCAGGACGAGATCGCCGGCGCCGCCGCCGCGGCCCTGCGGTTGGCCTTCGCGCCCGTACGACCGGGTGGGACCATAGATCCCGCCATCTACGACCTCTACCTGCGGGCCCGCAGCCCGCTGGGCGGTCTCGCCGGAACGCCGGACGAGGCCCAGCATGCCAGGTCCCTGGAACTCCTGGATGCCGTGACCGCTGTCGCGCCGGATTTCGCCCGCGCCTGGGGGGAGCTTGCGATGCGCCGGGCCGTGTGCCTGCGCCGGTTCGACCGCACCCGCTTCCCTAGTGTGACGGCCGCCCGGGCCGTGGAGGCCGCGGAGACGGCGCTAAGGCTCGACCCAGGCCTGGGACTGCCACATCAGGCGCTCAGCTACCTGGCGCCTTTTGCCGCCTACGCAGAGCGGGAGACCCTGCATCGCCGCGCCCTCGCCGCCGCCCCGCACGATCCTGAGGTGCTGAACCTGGCCGGGCAGTTCTGCGCCGAGGTTGGCCGCCTTGGCGAGGCGCTGGAGCACGCGACCCAGGCCGCCGAACTGGACCCGCTCTACTGGCCCGCCGCCCACTGGCGGGCAGGTCTGCTGGGCGCGCTCGGTCGCCACGATGAGGCTCGCGCACTCTGGGACGTCTGCCTCAAACGCTGGCCCGATGTGGAGGCGCTGGCCGGCGAGGCCATGGCCGACGCCGCCAATTCCGGCGACTGGGCGCGCCTGGATGACCTGATCGTGTCCGCGGCGCGGGGCGGCCTGCACAGCCCACGCCTGCAGGCTTTCGCCGAGGCGCAGCGTGCGCGGCGTCATCCCAGCCCCGACCAACTCGAAGCACACCGCGAGCGGGTGGCGGCTCGGTTCGCGCATGCCGGTCGGGTTTCTCTGGCGGATCTGGCCAGGCTGGTCGCGTTGGGCGCCGCCGACGCGGCTTTCGACTACGCCGGACGCGCCGACTTCAACCACCTGTTCGAGCCCGGCGCGCCGATGCCCACCGGCGCCTGGGCGCCGGCGGTGATCTTCATCGCGGCGAACCGCGCCATGATCGCCGATCCGCGTTTCGTCGGCCTCTGCGCGCGGTTGGGCCTTGTCCGCTACTGGGTCGGCTCGGAGCGCTGGCCCGACTGCGCCGACGACCCGGCGCTCGGCTACGATTTCCGCGCCGCCTGCCGCGCCATCGGCTGAGCTCGCGCCGGTCAGAGATGGCTGAGTTTATCAGGGTTGCGCACGGCATAGATGGCCGCGATCCGACCCTCCGCGTCCGGCTCGAAGGCGAAGGTCTCCGGACCGTCGATCATGTGCAGCAGCAGGCCCGGGTAGCCGTTGACCCGGACCGCCTCGACCGCCCGCACGCCCTGGTCGCCGTGGCGCCAGCGCAGACCTTCCAGCAGGCGAAGGATGTCGTCGCGGCCCGTCATGATCCGGAGCGCCGCCTTCCGCTTGCCGCCGCCGTCGGTCACCAGGATCGCGTCCTCGGCCAGCAGCGCCGCCAGCGCGCCCACGTCGGCCGTGGCGCTCGCCGCCGCGAAGGCTGCGGCCAGCTTCAACACCACCTGCGGGTCGACGGCGAACCGTGGCCGCGCGATCCGCACGTGTTCGCGCGCCCGGCTGGCCAACTGTCGGACCGCGGCTTCCGACCGCTCCAGCGTCCCCGCGACTTCCGCATAGTCCTGCTCGAACACGTCGTGCAGCAGGAACACGGCCCGCTCCAGCGGCGACAGCCGCTCCAGCGCCAGCAAGAAGGCCACCGAGACCTCCTCCGCGCGCTCGACCGGATCGTCAGTCAACGGCTCGATCAGCGGCTCCGGCAACCATGGGCCCTTGTAGGCCGCGCGCTCGGCCTTGGCAGCACGCAGGCGGTCGATGCAAAGCCGCGTGGTGGCGCGGACCAGCCACGCGCTCGGGTCCGTGACCCCTTCGCCGGCCCGGGCCCAGCGTAGCCAGGCCTCCTGCACCGCATCCTCCGCCTCGCTCACCGAGCCGAGCATGCGATAGGCTAGCCGTCGAAGACGGGTGCGGTGAGTCTCGAAGGCGTCGATGAGGCCGGCTTCCATGGCCCGGAGCCTAGGCTGCCAGCCGCATCGGCGCGACCGTTTCGCCGCTGACCGTCACCCGCGAGCAGGTCTTTCCATATCCCAGCGCGTATTTCAGCGTCGGATACATCCGCGCGGCCACGATCGAGAGGCTGATCGCCACCAGCGCCTCGTCGCCCCAACGGCCCACGATCTCGTCGCGCAGGGGGTCGCAGGTCTCCATGTCGCGGGCCAGGCTGGCCCGGGCGAAGCGGTAGGCCAGCACGGCGCTCTCGCCCATACCCGCTTCATCACCGGCTACGATGGCTTTCAGAACGGACGGATCAACGCCGCCCGACGCTGCGATATCAACGCCGATCTGTACGCAAGGCCCGCAATCCTCGGTCAGGGTCCCGACCAGGCCTGCGACCCCCTGCGCGACGAGATCGTGGGCCGTTGGGGCGACGAGGCGCTGGTGGCGATCAGCCTCTACGTGGCCGCGCGGATGTATCCGACGCTGAAATACGCGCTGGGATATG
>JANPKX010000376.1:0-5101 GCA_031426235.1 Alphaproteobacteria bacterium
TCGGCGTTCTATGGGCCGTATCGGGAGGCGATTGGCTCGGGGAAGCTGGGGACCGGCTCGGTGGAAAACCCGGGCGACAAGAAGACCTACCAGATGGACGCCGCCAATTCCGACGAGGCGCTGCGCGAGGTGGCCCTCGACATCGCCGAGGGCGCCGACATGGTGATGGTGAAGCCCGGCATGCCCTATCTGGACATCGTCCAGCGGGTGGTCGAGGCGTTCGCGGTGCCGACCTTCGCCTTCCAGGTGTCGGGCGAGTACGCCATGCTGATGGCCGCCGCCCGGAACGGCTGGCTGGACGAGGAACGGGCGATCCTGGAGAGCCTGGGCGCGTTCAAGCGGGCCGGCGCGGCAGGCGTGATCACCTATTTCGCGCCGCGCGCGGCGCGGTTGCTCGGCGCCTGAACCAGCCTCAGCGAAGGTCGCGCCCCCAGGTCCAGGGCCGCCGGCCGCGCAGGTCCTGCGCCCAGACGATCCGCCATCCGGCACCGGCGCGATAGATCTCGGCCGAGCCGCCAGCCTCGAAGTCCCGCTCGGTCAGCACCAGCGGCGCAGCGCAACTTTCAGGCCGAAAAGCGTTGCGCAGCACCACGATCTCGGCGCTGGCGCAGAGCTGGTCCAGCCGACCGGGCTTCAAGGGGCGTTTCAGGTTCCACGCGGCGGCCAGCTTCACAGGCGCCGCAGGACGCGGGGCGCAGCTCCAAGGCTCGCATTCGAAGCGCGCATCGCGATCGGCTGCCGTCTCCAGGGGCGTCAGGCCCCGCCGCCGCGACCAGAGCTCAGCCCCGAACAGCTTCACATCCGGCCGCAACAGCACCGCGTCGCGGCCGTCGCGGATCGCCATGGCGGCGCCGTCCGCGCTGACCCAGGCCACCGGCGGCTCCGGCCGCGGCGCCCACAGGATCGCGCAAGCCAGCGGCACGCCCGCCCAGCGCAGCGGCCCGCGCCACAGGCAGGCGAACAGCAGCCCCAGGAAGCTGACCGGCAGTACCCAGTCCGGTGCGCTGGCGACGACCACCTGCGAGGCCGGCGCGCCGGCCGCGATGCTGGCGATGCGATTCATCAGCCCGATGGCCCAGCCCGCCACCTCCAGCGGCGCCTGCCCCAGGCCCAGCGGGGTCAGGGCGGCGCCCACGGCCAATGCGGGCATCATCACGAACGAGGAGATCGGCGCGACGGTTAGGTTGGCGAACAGACCCCAGGTGGATACCCGGTTGAAGTGCTGAATCGCGAACGGGCCGGTGGCGAGGCCAGCGATGAAGCTGACCGCCAAGCTCGCCAGGGTCCAGGTCGCCGCGGCCTGGACGGCGCGGATCGGCCAGGGCGCGGCGATCTCCCGCACCGGGCGCGGCCAGATTTCGGCCAGGGCGACAAGGGCGGCGGTAGCGGCGAAGGACATCTGGAAACCGGGCTCGGTCACGGCTTCGGGCTGAATGAGCAGCACCCCCATGGCCGCGAGAGCCAGGGCGTGCAGGCTGATCGCCTGCCGGTCCGCCAGGATCGCGGCGAAGGCGACCGAAGCGGTGATCGCCGCGCGCTCGGCGGGCGGGGGCGCACCGGAGAGGACCAGGTAGCCCAGCACCGCCGCAAGCCCGATCAGGGCGGCGGCCTTCTTGCCGTGCACCCGAAGCGCCAGCCACGGCCAGGCGGCGATGGCCAGGCGCGCCGCGGCGAAGGCGAACCCGCCGACGATCGCCATGTGCAGCCCGCTGATCGAGATGATGTGGGCTAGCCCCGCGGCGCGGAGGTTGTCGACCTGTTCGCGGGGGATGAAGGCCTCGTGCCCCGTCGTCATGGCCGCCGCCAGACCGCCCGTTTCGGGTCCCAGGACCTCGACGATGCGCAGGGTCAGCGCCCAGCGCACCGCGTTGACGCGCATGGTCAAGCCTAGCCGTGCGGGCGGCGAGGCGTCCTGGGCCGTGATCCGAGGCGCACCCAACGCCAGGCCCACCGCGCCGACACTCTCGAAATAGGCGTCCCGGGCGAAGTCGTAGGCCCCCGGGCTGGCGGGCGGCGGCGGCGGGTTGAGGATCGCCACGACCTGGACCACGTCGCCCGGCTTCGGCAGCGGTGTGCCGGGACGCAGGGTCACGCGGGCGCGGATCGGGGTCTCGCGCCCGGACCACGACCCGATGCGGATCGGGGCCAGCAGGAGCCGCTGGCCACCCTGTCCCGGTGAGGCGATATCCACCACCCAGGCGGTCAGGGGCTGCGGCCGGGCGCCCGCCCCCGCGATCGGCGCCTTGACGGCCTCGGTCCGCAGTTTGGCGGTGCTAAATCCGGTGATCGCGAACGCGCTGAGCACGAGCAGCAGAGTCAGGCCGCGCCAAGGGCTCCACCGCGAGACGGCCATCAGGACCGCAGCCGGCATCAACAGTCCCCAGGCGAGCCAGGCCATCGGTTCCCGCATAAGGGCGAAGTAGAGGGCGCAACCAAGGCCGAAGGCCACCGGCGTCCACAGCGTCCAGCGATCGGCCTGCCCCTGAACCTGGTCGTCCAGCCAAACGCGGAGCCGGAGCAGGGTGGCGGCGAGACTAGGCCGTCCGCGAACGCCCATGCTAAGAGGCGCGCCCGTGGCCAAGGCCCCTATCCGAGACCCCTCTTCCTCGATGTCAGACCGCCCCGTCCGCACCCGGATCGCCCCCTCGCCCACCGGCATGATGCACATTGGCACGGCCCGGACGGCGCTTTTCAACTGGCTTTATGCACGCCATACGGGCGGAAGCTTCCTCATTCGCGTGGAAGACACCGATCGGGAGCGTTCGACCGAGCCGGCGGTCCAGGCCATCTTCGACGGGTTGAACTGGCTGGGCATGGAGCCGGATGAGCCGCCGGTGTTTCAGTTTGCCCGCGCGGACCGGCACCGCGAGGTGGTTGCCGAATTGCTTGCCCGAGGCGGCGCTTACCGCGACTACATGACGGCCGAGGAACTTGACGCCGAACGGGAGACCGCCCGGGCCGCCGGCCGCGTGGTGCGTTCGCCCTGGCGCGACGCCGACCCGTCGACCTGGCCCGAGCGTCCCTACGCCGTGCGCCTCAAGAGTCCGCTCGCCGGCGAAACCATTGTCGCCGACGCGATCAAGGGCGATGTGCGGTTTCAAAACGCGACCCTGGACGACCTCATCCTACTGCGGACGGACGGCACGCCGACCTACAATCTGGCCGTCGTGGTCGACGACCACGACATGGGGATCACCCACGTCATCCGCGGCGATGATCACCTGAACAACGCCGCGCGGCAGACCATCATCTACGAGGCTATGGGCTGGGAAGTCCCGGTCTGGGCGCACCTGCCGATGATCCATGGCCCGGACGGCGCGAAGCTCTCCAAGCGGCACGGCGCCCAGGCGGTCAGCGAGTTCGACGGCATGGGCTACCTACCCGAGACCCTGCGCAACTACCTCGCCAAGCTGGGCTGGGGCCACGGCGACGACGAGATCTTCTCGGATGCCGAGGCCATCGAATGGTTTGACATCAAGGACGTAGTGAGCGCCCCCGCCCGCCTGGATTGGGCCAAGCTGAACCATCTGAACAATCACTACATTCGCCTGGCCGCCCCGGTTCGCTTGGCGGCGCTGGTCGCGCGAGTGCTGGCGAGCCGCGATGTGGCCCTGCGCCAGGGCGATGAGACCCTGATCGCCCGCGTCATCCCCTTCGTTCGCGACGGCGCCAAGACCACCCTTGAGTTGGCCGACGCCGTGATCTTCGCATTGAAGACTCGGCCTCTCGAGCTGTCAGAGAAGACCCGCGCGCAGCTGGATGCCGAGGCGCGCGACCGTTTTGCGCGCCTCCGCGCGGCGCTGGCCCAGGTGACAGACTGGAACGTCCCGGTGCTCGAGACAGCGGTCCGCGCCTTCGCCGAAGCCGAGGGGATCGGAATTGGCAAATTCGGCCAGCCTCTTCGCGGCATTCTGGCCGGCGGCTCGCCGGCGCCGGACCTCGCCGGAACCATGACAGCCCTGGGACGCGACGAGAGCCTGGGGCGCCTCGACGACGCACTTTCTCTCGCCACGTAAAGGCGTATAAGCCACCGAACGATTGTTTCATCTCGCATGCGCGAAGGGGGCCATATGGGCGGCACGGCGAAGTTTGAATTCGAGGGTAAGTCGGTCGATCTCCCGGTCCTCCGGGGCACGGACGGGCCGGCGGTGATCGACATCCGCAAGCTCTACGCAGACCTGGATGTCTTCACTTACGACCCAGGATTCACCTCGACCGCCTCGTGCGAAAGCAAGATCACCTACATCGACGGCGACGCCGGCATCCTGCTGCACCGTGGCTACGCCATCGACGACCTGGCCGAGCAGTCGACCTTCCTGGAGGTCTGCTACCTGCTGCTGCACGGCGAGCTTCCCGACGCGGCGGCCTATGGCGAGTTCGAGAAGACGATCATCTACCACACCATGGTACATGAGCAGTTCGACCGCTTCTTCAATGGCTTCCGCCGCGATGCTCACCCGATGGCGATCATGTGCGGCGCGGTGGGGGCGATGTCGGCCTTCTACCACGACAGCACCAACATCAACGACCCGCAGCAGCGGATGATCTCGGCGCATCGGCTGATCGCCAAGATGCCGACGATCGCGGCGCGGGCGTTCAAGTATTCTCGGGGCCAGCCGTTCGTCTATCCGCGCAACGAGCTCTCCTACGCCGAGAACTTCCTTCGCATGTGCTTCTCGGTGCCCGCGGAGGACTGGAAGCCGAATCCCGTCCTGACCAAGGCCATGGACCGCATCTTCATCCTGCACGCGGACCACGAACAGAACGCCTCGACCTCGACGGTTCGCCTCGCGGGCTCATCGGGCGCCAACCCGTTCGCCTGTATCGCGGCGGGCATCGCTTCGCTTTGGGGCCCCAAGCACGGGGGCGCCAATGAAGAGTGCCTCAACATGCTGGCCGAAATCGGCACCGTGGACCGGATTCCCGAATTTGTTCAGGGTGTTAAGGACCGTCGTTATCTGCTGATGGGCTTTGGCCACCGGGTCTACAAGAACTACGATCCCCGCGCCAAGGTGATGCAACAGACCTGCCACGAGGTCCTCAAGGAAGTCGGCGCCGAGAACGATCCTCTGCTCCAAGTGGCGATCGAGCTGGAGCGGAT
>JANPKX010000377.1:0-1956 GCA_031426235.1 Alphaproteobacteria bacterium
CGCGGCCATCGGCCAGCACGTCGCCGCCCGCCTTCACCCCGGCGATGCTGACGAGGCCTTCGCCCACCGTTTGGAACCGGGCGTCGCGCTCCGCGCTAGCACCACCCTCCAGCGTGATCGTTCCGCGGCTGCGCAGGTCGATGTTGGCGCCAGCCAGGTCGAAGTCTCCCGCCAAGGCCGCGCGGTCGGTGGCGAACAGGCGATCGGCGGCGCCCTCGGCGTCGGCGCCGCCCTGAGCGGTCAAGGCGCCGCTGACCCGGATGTCCTGCATGGCGCGCAGCACCAGGTCGTCGCCGGCGCTCGCGCTCGCCAGGCTGATGGCGCCCGATTGGGCGCGGACCGCGATATCGCGGCCGGCGCGCAGCAGGCCGGCGTCGACCTGGCCGCCGTCGAGCAGCACATCGCGCCCTGCGGTGATTTCGCGCGTGCTGGTCACACGGCCGCCTGCCTGCACCCGCACGTCGTCGCGGGCCGTGAGGGCGCCCAGGATCTCGACCGAACCGCTGGCGGACCTCACGTCGATGTGGGCCCCGTTCAGGCTGAAGGCGCTGCCCAGCGCCAGCGGCGTCGCCGCGAACAATCGATCCCCAGCGCCGTCCCGCTCGGCGCCCCCGTTCGCCACGACGGGACCGCCGATCTTGATGTCGCCCATGGACCGCAGCACCACGTCGTCGCCGGCCGTCGCCGAGGCGAGGCTCAGCACACCAGTCGAGGTGCGGATCGCGATGTCGCCGCCCGCCGTGATCTCGCCGGCCCGCACCGAGGCCGCATCCAGCAGAACGTCGCGGCCGGCGGCGACGTTCGCTGCCGTGACGACGCCGCTGGCCGTCTGGATTCGCACGTCGCCGGCCGCCGTCATCCGGCCTGCCGCCGAGACATCGCCCGCGGACTTGATGTCGATGCTCTGCCCGGCAAGGCCCGGCTCGCTGCTCAGCGACAGCCGATCCGCCCCGGCCAGATCGTCGCCCGCCCCGGTGAAATCGCCGCCGCCGCCCGCGCTGAGCGGTCCGGACGTCGTGATCAGGCGGCTGGCGCGCAGGACGATGTCGTCGCCGGCGGTCGCAGAGCCGATCGTCATGCCGGCGCCTGTCGATCGCAGGGCGATGTCGCGGCCCGCAATCAGGACACCTGTGCTGACATCATCCCCGGCGTCGACAGCAATGTCGCTCGTCACCGTGGCATCGCCGAAGCTGGTCACCCCTTGCGACTGCAGTCGGAGGCTGGTGGCGGTAAGGGGCGCGCCGAGCCTGATGTTCGCGCCGCGGATGTCGATCGCGCCGCCATCGGCGCTTGCAGGGGCGCCGAACAGCGTCGCTGCGCCTGCGACGGACGCGAGCCGATCGCCCAGGCCGGCCACGAGCGCACCCTGGCCGGCCTTCAACTCGCCGGAGGCCGTCACATCGCCGCCGGCGCGGACCACGATGTCGTCGCCCGCGGTGGCCGAGGCGAGGCTCACCGCGCCGGTGCGCCCAAAGAGCGCGATGTCGCCGGCCGCGGTCAGGGCGCCTGTCACCGTGACGGTTGCGCCGTCGGCCAGGAGATCGCGGCCGGCGATGATGGCGCCGGTCACGCCCACGTCGCCGCCGGTCGACTGCAGGCGCACGTCTCCGGAGGATTCGGCGCTGCCGATGGCGATCGCGCCGCCGCCCCTGAGATCGATCGTGGCGCCCAGCAAATCCAACGATTGGCCCAGGGTCACGGGATCCATGGCGAAGATCTGGTCGCCGAAGCCGAAGCGTTCCGTTCCGCCCCCAGCCTTCAAGGCGACGGCGGAAATCCCCAGGGCGCCGCGTAGGACGAGGTCGTCGCCGGCGGAGAGCCGCCCCACCACCAGCCGACCGCTGCGCGAGCGCAACGCGATGTCGCCCAGGGCGCTAAGGTCGCCCACCGTCAGCGAATCCTCGCTGTCCACCAGGATGTCGAGCCCCACGCTGGCCCCGCCGTCCAGAGCCGCCG
>JANPKX010000378.1:0-2067 GCA_031426235.1 Alphaproteobacteria bacterium
CCACGCCGCGCAGGATCGCCGCGGCATACTTTGGGCCAAGCAGATTTGCGTGGCTGGCGGCGGGCACGTGCTCGACATAGCCGTGGTTCGACCGGACTGCAGGCAAGCCTTGCAGCTTCTGGATGCCGCCACGCACGCGCGCCGGCCCGGCCGTCAGTACCGCGACCGGCAGGTCGGCAGGCAATTCCAAGGCGCCCGCGAGCTCCGACGTCTTCGGCCAGGCCATGACTTCGGCCGCCGCACCGGTCGCATGGGTCGCCGAGGCATGAATGCGACGCTTTTCCGCCCCCGCCTCTCCTGGCAAGCCGATCAGGTTGCCGCTGATCAAGGAAACCGGCCCCATCAGCCCGACCTTGGCGCCGAGGCTGGCGGCCTGGAGTACGCGGCCGAACCCCCGGATCGCCAGGGGGCCGCCGCGAAGGCTCATCACCTCGGGAATCACGGCGTCTACAAGCACGAGGCCCACCACCGCGCGGTCCCGCTCCAGGGCGAAAAGCCGCACCATCAGGCCACCCATGGAATGGCCGCACAACAGGAGGGGGCCGTCCTCGCCGAGGGCCGCCAGCAGGGCGTCGAGATCGTCGTTGATGGCGCGCCCGTCGCGCGGCGCGGGGCCTGGGTCCGAGTGACCCAGCCCGGCGCGGTCGTAAGCCAGGCTGCGCAGACCCCGCGCCGCCAGGCTATCCTGCACCACGGACCAGTCGCTGGCGCAGCCGAACGCGCCATGTTCGCATACCACTAGGGGTCCGCCCCCGGATGGACCCGCCCGCACCGCCCGCAGCGCTCGGCCGCCGATGTCGACCCGATCGCCCTGGAACCTCCGGACCGGCATGGGCGCCTAGAGGCTCAACTGCGCGCGGGGTCGTCCGTCGGGTCCGATGGACAGCGCCTTGAGCCCGTCGATCTGCTCACCCCGCGCCGCAGCGGCGGCCTGCCCCTTCAGGTTACGCTCAGCCTGGGCCAGGTCGTCGGCGTCGTTGCGTCGGACGACGATCGGCGCGCCAGCCTTCGCCGCCATCAACGCCCGCTTGCTCTCGGGGATGAACGAGACCTGCGCCATGCGTACCCGTCCGGAATAACGTTTGGCGCGATCGAGCGGCAGGTCGCCGGCGGTCTCGAAGGCCTTGCCCAGGAACATCGCGGGATTGAGCGGGCGGTCCTCGGTATCGCGGATCTCAAAATGCAGGTGCGGTCCGGTCGACGTTCCGGTCGAGCCGACCTTACCCACGGTGTCCCCGGCCTTGACCGCCAAGCCGGGCGTCACCCCCGCGCCGATGCCGCCCAGGTGGGCATAGAAGCTGGTCAGGCCTTCCGCGTGACGCACAGCCACGTAGCGACCGTATCCGCCCTTCTCGCCCGCCGCGATCACCACGCCATCGGCGGCGACCCGAACCGGCACGCCGGCGTCGGCCGAGATGTCGACGCCCTCATGGAGGCGGCCGTTACCCTCCCAGGGCAGTTGGCGGAGGCCGAACGGTGAGACCACGGCTTGGCCGGGCACCGGCTCGACGAAGGCGATCAGGGTTTCGTCCTCCGCTTCAGCGGACGCAGGGCTCACGGTGAGAGCGGTGCTCAGGGGCGCGGGTTGGACCGGCTGTCGGGGCGTCGGAGCGATCAGCGAGGCATGCGCAACCGCGACGGCGCTGAGGCCCGCCACGCCCACGATCACCGCCTCCGCGGCCCACCGGCGGGCTCGCCGTGACGTCTGCTTTTGGTTGCTCTGCAAGGTTCTCGCCACGTCTTCGCCTGGGTCCAAGCCCCCCTATGGCGGGTCTTCTAGGCAAAAACCGGGCCGCTGGCGAATCGGGGGTATCCCCTCCACCCGGCTGGGCGCGGTGGAGGGGCGCACATCAGTGCAGGCCCTTGAGGATCCCCTCGACCATCTTCTTGGCGTCGGCGAACAGCATCCTGGTGTTGTCGCGGAAGAAAAGCTCGTTCTCGACGCCGGCGTAGCCCGCCGACATACCCCGCTTCACGAACAGCACGGTGCGCGCCTTCTCCACGTCCAGGATCGGCATACCGTAGATGGCCGATGTCGGGTCAGTCTTGGCGGCCGGGTTGGTGACG
>JANPKX010000379.1:0-17934 GCA_031426235.1 Alphaproteobacteria bacterium
CCGGTCGACCAGCAGGACGCGCTTGCCCAGTTGGCTGGTGAGGCGCTCGGCGAGCACAGACCCTGCAAACCCCGCGCCCACGATCAGGTAGTCGAAAGCCTTGCGCCGGCTGGCCGGTCGGACAACGGGGGCGAAGACCACCCGGGGCGCCTTCGCCACGCGGGACTGCTGCGCCTTCGCGATCTCCTGCTGCATGCGCTCGAATGTCTGGTCCCACGACATCGACGACAGGACCTCGTCTGCCGCCTTCAGCCAGGCGCCATCGCCGTGCATCAAGGCCAGAGCCGCATCGCAGGCCGCAACGAAGGCTCCTGGCGTCTCCGCGACCTTTACGCCTTCCATCTCTCCGTAGTGGCGCACGACGTCGCAGATCGGCGTCGAGACCACAGGCCGGCCGCCGGCCAGATACTCCGGCGTTTTGGTCGGACTGATGAACCGGGTCGCCTCGTTGATCGCGAACGGCATCAGCGCTACGTCCCAGCCGCTGAGATAGGTGGGCAGCTGCTCATAGGTCTTGCCGCCCAGGTAGTGCAGGTTGGGCCGGTGCGGCAGGTCGGCAGGGTCGATCTTCACCACCGGTCCGACGATCACCACGCTCCAGCCCGGACGCGCGTCGGCCAGTTCGGCGAGGAGGCCCAGGTCCATCCGCTCGTCGACCACCCCGTAGAAGCCAAGACGGGGTCCCGGAATGCCGGCCTGGTCTTCGGGCGCGGCCTGATCGGCCCGCGCCGCGGCGAAGTGGGCGCGATCGACGCTCGACGGGAAGGGATGGATGTTGGGGTGCAGGTCGCGCTTGGCTTCCCAGAGGCTGTAGCCGCCGGTGAAGACCACATCGGACAGATCCAGGAGCTCGCGCTCGAGCGTGACCAATTCAGGCGGCGCGAACTTGAAGTTCGCCAGCTCGTCCATGCAGTCATAGACGGTGCAGACCGCGGTCAGATGCCGCGAGAACGGCAGCATCATCGGCGTGTAATACCAACGCAGGAGCTCGCCGGGAAAGCCCGCTGTCAGCCCGTCGAGCATCCCGCGCAGCACCGTGTCGCGCCGCGTCTCCATATCGGTCTGCGTCAGTCGAGGCGTTGCGATCACCACGCCGGTGTCAGGGCAGGTTCGGACCACAAGCCCGGATTCCTCCGACGCTTCGGCCAGCAGCGGCTCTTCCCAGTAGACCACGCGGAGATCCCGGGCGAACCGGGACATGAGGTGCTGGGGCCGCTGGAACACGAAGTCCCACCGCAGGTGTGAGAAGCAGATCAGCGAGGCGCGCGGTTTGGGAACTGGGCCCAACGGCGAGGAACCGAACGCCTTCGCCGAGGGGGGTGCGAACCGAGTACTCAAGGGATCTCCTTCGAGATGAACAGGGTGAAGTCGAGACTGCGACGTTCGGTCAGCCGTGCCGACACTCGCCGCGGAAGGATCCGATCGATCCGGGCGATGACGGGTAGAAACATGTTGCTGCCGATCCGCCTAAGCTGCGAACGGCGTACGGAGGCTCGCGTCCGGGCGTCGGCGCCCCGCGCCATAGGCAGGGCTCGTTTCCCAGCGTACCGCGTCCGCCACGATCCGCTCGAGGCTCGAGCGTTCCGCATGCCATCCCAGGAGAGCGCCCGCGCGACTCGGATCGGCGACAAGGCTGGCGGGATCTCCAGCGCGCCGCGGTCCCAGCTGGTGGGGGACGGGCCGGCCGACGGCCGAGCCGACGGCGGCGACCACCTGACGTACCGACCGGCCGTGTCCTGTGCCGACATTGACCGCCTCGAACGCCCCGGGTTCGAGCTCGGCGCGCACCGCGGCCACATGCGCCGCGGCAAGGTCGTCGACGTGGATATAATCGCGCAGGCAGGTGCCGTCAGGCGTATCGAAGTCATCCCCGAAGATGGTGAGCGGCGGGCCCTCGCCCAGCGCTGCCGCGATAGCGAGGGGAATCAGGTGGGTCTCCGGCTCGTGGGCCTCGCCGGTCTGGCCGGAGGGGTGCGCGCCCGCCGCATTGAAGTAGCGCAGCGCCACAGCGCTCAGGCCGTGGGCACGACAGTGGGCCTGGATCAGCCGCTCCCCGGCCAGTTTCGTGTCGCCATAAGGGCTGGACGGATCCTTGGGAGCGGTTTCCGAAAGCGTCTTTAGCGCGCTCTGGCCGCTCTGACCGTAGACCGCCGCGCTCGACGAGAAGACGATACGCCGGATTCCACGGGCGCTGAGGGCCGTGAGCAACCTGCCGGTGCCCGTCACGTTCACGTCCCAGAACAGGTCCGGTCGCACCACCGAACGGCCCACCTCGATCAGGCCGGCGAAGTGAATGACCGCGACCACCGGATGGGCGTCAAGCGCGGCGTCAAGGGCGTCGCGATCGCGGATGTCGCCGTGCACGAACGGACCCCAGCGGACGGCCTCGCGGAATCCCGAACTGAGGTTGTCGAAAACGACGGGAAGAAAACCGGCCTCGGCGAGCGCCCGAGCCGTATGGGCTCCGATATAGCCCGCACCACCTGTAACCAAAACGGACTGGGATCGCGCTGCCATGCGGTGAGAAAGCGCAAGGTGGCGCTGTGTTCCCACGGTTAACAATCGTGAAGGCGGAACTTCCCCGGCGCCTGTTGCTTAAGCTCAGCTTGAGACAAGAAGGCAGGACCATGGCGGAGCTAGAGCTCTGGGGCGGCCACGAATGCACGGTTAACCGTGTCGGCGACCGTTTTCACGACCAGACGGCCGTGTCGGGACACGAGACCCGGATCGATGACCTGGACCGGTTTGCCGGGCTCGGACTGAAAACGCTGCGTTATCCCGTGCTGTGGGAGCGCGTCGCCCCCGACGCGCCGGACGCCCTGGACTGGCGCTGGAGCGATGCGCGCTTGACGCGACTTCACGAACTGGGCGTCCGGCCGATCGCCGGCCTTCTCCATCACGGGAGCGGACCGCGGTACACCAGCCTGATCGATCCAGACTTCGCGGCGAAGTTCGCCGGATTCGCCCGCGCCGTGGCGGAGCGCTATCCCTGGATTACCGACTGGACGCCGATCAACGAGCCTCTGACGACGGCTCGGTTTTCGGCCTTGTACGGCCACTGGTATCCGCACCAGGCCAGTGAATCCGCCTTCTGGACGGCGCTGCTGAACCAGATCGACGGCGTCCGGCTGGCGATGCATGAAATCCGTGCGGTCATCCCGACGGCGTGCCTTATCCAGACCGAGGATCTGGGTCGGACCTATGCGACCCGCGCCCTGGCCCACCAGGCCGACTTCGACAATGCGCGCCGCTGGATGACCTGGGACCTGCTGTTCGGCCGGGTCACGCGGGACCATCCGCTCTGGAGCCGGATCGCCGGATTCGGGCTGGCCGACGCGCTCGCCCGCCTTGCCGACAACCCCTGTCCCCCGGACATCATCGGGGTGAATCACTACCTGACCAGCGACCGCTTCCTCGATCACCGGCTCGCCAACTATCCGCTGGAACGGTGCGGCGGCAACGAATTCATGACCTTCGCGGACGTGGAAGCGATCCGGGTCACGGCCCCCGCACCGGGGGGCTTGGAAGGCGCGCTGGATGAGGCCTGGGGGCGGTATGGGGTGCCTCTGGCGGTCACCGAGGCGCACAACGGCAGCACCCGGGAGGAACAGGTGCGATGGCTGCGCGAGGCCTGGGACGCTGCCCAGCGGCTGCGGCTGCGAGGCGTCGAGGTTGAGGCCGTGACGGCCTGGGCGCTGCTCGGCTCGTACGACTGGGACAGCCTGCTGACCCGTCAGCGCGGTCACTACGAGCCGGGGGTCTTCGACGTCTCCGGACCCACGCCACAGCCGACGGCCCTGGCGTCCGAGATCAGGCGACTGACCTCAGGCGCGGGCCAACCGCACCCGGGCACCGCTGGCGCCGGGTGGTGGCGGCGCGACATCCGCCTTGCTTATCAGCCTGTGTTCCGTTGGCCCGAGACGCCGGAGCCACGCGCCGGCTGGCAGGAACCGTCGGCCGGGGACCGACCCCTTCTGATCACAGGGGCCAGCGGCACCCTGGGGCGGGCCTTCGCGCGCGCCTGTGAGTGGCGTGGGATCGCCTATCGCCTGACCAGCCGCGCGGAACTGAGCCTGGATGACGATGACAGCATCGCCAGGATGCTGGCCGCCACGGGCGCCTGGGCGGTGATCAACACCGCTGGGTTTGTCCGGGTGGACGATGCCCAAACCCAGGTCGAAGCCTGTTTCGCGGCCAATCATCTGGCCGCGGTGCGGCTGGCGCGGGCCTGCGCAGCGCGCGACCTGCCGTTCGTGGGATTTTCGTCAGACCTGGTCTTCGATGGCGGCAAGGCCGGCGCCTACTTGGAAGAGGACCCCACGGCGCCGCTCAACGTCTACGGCGAGAGCAAGCAGCGCGCCGAACGGGACGTCCTGGCGGCCGGCGGCGCACCCTTGGTGATCCGCACCTCGGCGTTCTTCTCGCCATATGATCCTCACAACTTCGCCGCCCATGTCCGGCGCACCCTGGCCGAGGGCCGACGGCTCGATGCGGCGGATCAGCTCATCACCCCCACCTACGTTCCCGATCTCGTCAACCGCACGCTCGACCTGCTGCTCGACGGCGTTCAAGGGCTGCGCCACCTGGCCAATGCGGGCGCGGTGACCTGGGCCGAGTTCGCACGCCGCCTGGCGCTGGCGCTGGAGCTGGATCCGGAGCTCGTCGTGGAGCGGCCGACGGCGGACTTCGAATGGGCCGCGGCGCGACCGGTCAACAGCGCGCTGGCCAGCCAGCATGGGGGGGCGCTGGCCGATCTGGACGACGCCATCGCGCGTTTCGCCGCAGTGGCGCGGGTCGACGACCTGACGCCTGACCCCGTCGGAACCCTGCCCACCCTCGTCGTCTCCGCCCAGCGGGAAGGCCTGCGGCAGCGCTGAGCGCCCTCGCGGCGAGTTGGCGGAATCTCGCGAACGCAGGCTCTTCGTTTCGGTTCCATTCACCTTCGATGTGGCATCCTCGTCCCAGTCGATTCGGGAGGGGTCCCATGCTGCCAAGCTATTCCGACGTGTACGACATCGATCACGACCGCGAGCATCACGAAGACATACGGGCGGGCGACACGGTCCGAACCGGTCTCAACCACTTTCCGCATTTCGAGGTGCTGGCGGTGAACGGGGAGAAGGCTTGGGTGCGCGATGTCGTCAGCGGCGCCGACAGTCTGGCCTTACTCTCAAGGTGCCGCAAGCTGAGCCCGCCGACGCTGTTGGCCGCGGAGTAATCGCGGCCCGACCTTCGCCACGGCGAAGCCGGCGCGCAAACTGAACCGCACGCCGCGCCAGACGTTGTGGCCGGAGCGCCGTCGTCTGACGGAGTTCGGGAGGACGCGCCATCTCAGCCTTCATGTTTGCGACGGGGATCGAGAACTCGATCCCGCGAATCCAGAACGGTCGCATCCGCGTGGACCAGATGGAGTCATGCGGCCACTATCGCCAGTGGAGC
Source organism: Alphaproteobacteria bacterium (assembly GCA_031426235.1). Taxonomy (GTDB): domain Bacteria; phylum Pseudomonadota; class Alphaproteobacteria; order Caulobacterales; family Caulobacteraceae; genus Phenylobacterium. Next base: position 5,440 of record JANPKX010000379.1, read on the forward strand.
CGTGACTTCGACCTCGTCGAGGAGATGGGCCTGCAGTACCTGCGTTACGGGCCGCCGCTGCACACCACGCTCATCGGGCCCGAGCAGTACGACTGGGCATTCGCCGACGCGACCTTCGCCGACCTCTATCGGCGCAACATCATTCCGATCGTGGATCTTTGCCACTTCGGCCTGCCGGACTGGCTAGGCGACTTCCAGAACCCTGACTTTCCAGACCAGTTCCGGCGATACGCGCGCGCTTTTGCGACCCGGTTTCCCTGGGTGCAGATCTACACGCCGGTCAACGAGATGTTCATCTGCGCACAGTTCTCGGCGAAGTACGGGTGGTGGAACGAGCAAGGCACGACCGACCAGACATTCGTCACGGCCCTGAAGCACATCGTGAAGGCCAACGTCCTGGCGATGCAGGAAATCCTGCAGGTCCGCGCCGACGCCATCTTCATCCAGAGCGAGTCGTCCGAGTATTTCCACGCCGAGAACCCGGCCGCGATCCGCCCGGCCGAGCTGGAAAACTCGAGGCGCTTTCTGTCGTTGGATCTCAACTACGGCCACCGCGTCGATTCGGAGATGTACGAGTACCTCCTGGACAATGGCATGACCCAGGCGGAGTACCACTTCTTCCTCGGCAACTCGATGCGTCACCACTGCATTCTGGGCAATGACTACTACTGGACGAATGAGCACCGGGTCTCGGCCGCCGGCGAGACGCGCGCGTCCGGGGAGATCTTCGGATACTCGGAGATAACGCGTCAGTACTATGGGCGTTACCGGCTGCCGGTCATGCACACCGAGACAAACATCGCCGAAGGGCCCAATGGGGACGAGGCCGTCAACTGGCTTTGGAAGCAGTGGGCCAATGTGCTGCGGGTGCGCAACGATGGCGTCCCGACCGTGGGGTTCACCTGGTACTCACTGACGGACCAGATCGACTGGGACGTCGGCCTGCGCGAGCGCAACAACCGTGTTCACCCGGTGGGCCTCTACGATCTCAACCGGGAAATCCGCCCGGTCGGCCGATCCTACAAGCAGCTGATCAAGGACTGGGGCGAGGTGCTGCCCACCCAAAGCATCTGCCTGACGGTTCCGGTCGTGCCGCCGGCGGAGTTCACCGCGCATCCCGCCACCAAGCAAGGCGTCGACGCCCGGCAGCTGCGGACCGTGGAGCGAGTGACCGGCGCCGACCAGGTCAGCTGCGCGCGGGCCCGCGCGCTCGCGGCCGGGTCGTCTTCATCAGGTCGATCCAGACTGGCCCGTGATCGCTGGTCTTCTCCCAGCCGCGTACGGACCGGTCGACGCCCGCGCGTCGAAGTCGCCCCGCCAAGGCCGGACTGAGCAACAGGTGGTCGATCCGAAGACCGGCGTCGCGGCTGTAGGCATTCCGGAAGTAGTCCCAGAACGTATAGATCCGCTCGCCGGGGTGAAGCGTCCGCAGGCTGTCTGTCCATCCCTGGTCCAGCAGGCGCGCGTAGGCGGCGCGGACTTCGGGCCGGAAAAGGGCGTCGTCGACCCACCGCTCGGGTTTGTAGACGTCCAGGTCGGTGGGCATGACATTGAAATCGCCAGCAAGCACCACCGGCACGTCCTGGCTGAGCAGCCAGGCGGCGTGGTCGTACAGCCGCTGGAACCAGCGCAGTTTGTAGTCGAACTTGGGACCAGGCGCGGGATTGCCGTTCGGCAGGTAGAGGCATCCCACCACAAGGCCAGCGACCGCAGCCTCGATATAGCGGCTCTGGCTGTCTTCGGGATCGCCCGGCAGGCCCCGACGGGTCTCCTGCGGTTCGGCGTCCCGCGCCAGGATGGCAACCCCGTTCCAGCTTTTCTGGCCGTGCCAGACCGCGCCGTAGCCAGCCGCGCGGATCGCCGCGATGGGAAATCGATCCTGTGGCGCCTTCAACTCCTGGAGGCAGACGATGTCGGGGCTCGTTTCGCTCAACCACTGGAGCAGCACGGGCAGGCGCCCGTTAATCCCGTTCAGGTTGTAAGTGGCGATCTTCACATCGATACCCGGGTTTGGCGATGAAACGCTCAACAGCAGAGTTTGCTGCACGCCCAGGCGGCCAACTTGGTTTCACCGGCTCGGGAACTCGCCACGTCCGTCGCGCGCTGATCGAGCCACGAAGGAGCGCTTGATCATGTCACCCGCCACGCAGCTTTCCCGCCTTGGCGCATTTTCGCCCGAGGCGCCCGACGCCGAGGCGCTTCACCGGCGCCTAGCGCACTGGAACCATGACCGGCTGGCGGTGCAGACGCCTCATGCGGCCTGGGCCGCCGATCTGGACCGCGATCTGCGCATGCTGAAGCTCGAAGGCGCCTTTATCGAAGCTTTTCGCGCGCGCGTCGCACCCATGGCCGCACAGGCTCCGCGCGACCCGCAGGGGTTCATCGCCTGGTTCGAGGGCCTGCGCGACGCCGGCCCAGGACAGTGGGACCCGTTGTTCGCCTGGCTGGAGACGAGCGCGACCGAGGCGGAGCTGAAGTGGTTCTTGACGCAGGAGGCGGCCGGCGAGGCGGGCTTTGAGGATCTCGTCGCCATGACCCAGGTCAAGCTGCCGACGCGTCCCAAGCTGGAACTCGCGCGCAATTATTGGGACGAGATGGGCCGCGGGTCCGAGGGCGGCATGCATGGCCCAATGCTCGACCGCACCGTGCAGGGGCTCGGCCTGACGCCTTCCATCGACGATACGCTGTGGCAGTCTCTGTGCCTGGCCAACACCATGACCGCCTTGGCCTCGACCCGACGCTATGTCTACCAGTCCATCGGGGCCCTGGGCGTGGTCGAGCTGACCGCCCCCACGCGGGTGGGCAGCATCGCCGAAGGGCTGCGGCGCGTTGGCATGCCCGCCGCGCACCGCAAATACTTCGTGCTGCATGCCCAACTCGACGTCGAGCACTCCCGGGCATGGAACGCCGAGGCGCTCACCCCCCTGATCGCTGAAACGCCCGCAAGCGCGCCGCTCATCGCCGAAGGCGCCCTGATGCGCCTGATCTGCGGCGCGCAGTGTTTCGAGGCGTACCGCGCGCACCTGTGGGCCGACGCGCAGCCCATGCGCTACGCCGCCGAATAGGCGCAGCCGCGAGGTCTAGGACGGCCTGGACTTGAACGTCCGCCCTACCACTCCGGCGTCCGGCCCATCAGGACCAGCAGCCTCGCGTGAGCGGCGGGCTGTCTTCTCGCGACCGGATTTGGACTCGACCGGGGGCGTGTTGCCCGGGGGTTGGGCGGCGTTCGCCGTGCGGCCTTCGCTCTGGTCGCTCTTTCGCTTGTCCGTCATCTGGAGCCTTTCGGGTTTGCGGTGAGGCGGTGGGTGCAAATGATCCTCCCCCAAGCCGGCGCTAACGGGCCCCACGGCCAGGCGTTCCAACGGTCAACCCACACTGGCCGGGATGTGCCGGCGCCTGAAATTAAACGACCCCTCGAACCTGCCGCCGCCCTGGCCGTTTCGGCCTCACCCGGCGAGGGGTGAGCGCGGACGTGGACATGGACCTGAAGACCGAGGACGAATCGCGGGGCTGGCCGGCGGCTGAGGTATGGCCACCAACCCCGCTCCGGCCGATGCGCCTGTTGGCGATCAACGCCTATCGCGGACCGCATCTCTTCAGCGCGACGCCGATGATTCGGCTGCAGCTAGACCTGGGCGACCTGGAGGCCTGGCCGACCAACCGGCTGCCCGGGTTCGCGCGGGCCTTGACCGCGCAGCTCCCGGGTCTCCTGCGCCATGGCTGCGGTAACCGCAACGCGGGCGGCTTCGCCCAGCGGCTGACGGACGGAACGTGGCTCGGGCATGTGGCTGAGCACATCGCCCTGGAACTGCAGACCCTGGTTGGCCACCCGGTCACGCGCGGCAAGACCCGGGGCCAGAAGGATCGGCCGGGGGTCTACAACATCCTGTTCAGCTATCAGGAAGAGAGCGTGGGCCGACTGGCCGGCGAGGTCGCCCTTCGGCTGGTCGACAGCCTGTTGCCCGTTGGCCTTCAGGGCTTGAAGGGTCTGCCGGCCCTCGAAGCCCCCTTCGACCTGGGTCTCGCCAAGGTCGGTCTCGCTGCGGCGGTCCGCCACGCCGCGCTCGGGCCCACCACCGGGGCGCTTGTCCAGGCCGCCCGGCAGCGTGGAATCCCGACGGCGCGACTGAACGCGCAGAGCCTCGTTCGCCTGGGCTGGGGCGCACGACAGAAGATCATCCGCGCCTCGGTCACCGGGGATACATCGCTGATCGCCGCCGAGACCGCGAGCGACAAGGCGCTAGCCAAACGCCTGCTCGCCGCCGCCGGCATCCCCGCGCCGCGAGGGGACGTGGTGCGCACGGCGCGCGAAGCGATCGCGGCGGCCGCCCGCATCGGGGGGCCGGTCGTCGTCAAGCCTTTGGCCGGCAACCACGGCCGGGGGGTCAATCTGAACCTTGAGGGCGCCGAGGCCGTGACCTGGGGCTTCGATCAGGCGGCGCAGCATGGCCGCCGGGTCATCGTCGAGGAGCAATATTCCGGGCGCGACTACCGGATCCTGGTGGTCGACCGCAAGGTGATCGCCGTGGCCGAGCGTCGCCCCGCGGCCGTCGTCGGCGACGGAACCCGCACGATCGCCGAGTTGGTCGAGATCGTGAACCGCGATCCGCGGCGAGGCCGGGGCCATGAGGCGGTGATGACCCGCATCACCCTCGACGCGCACGCGCGCGGCCATCTGGCGCGCCAGGGTCTGGCCGCCGACGATGTGCCTGCCGTGGGGCGCGAGGTGGTCCTGCGGGCCACGGCCAATCTATCGACGGGCGGAACGGCCATCGATCGGACCGACGACATTCATCCAGACAACGCCGCCATCGCGCGGCGCGCGGCAGCGATCGTCGGCCTCGACGTCGCCGGCATCGATTTCCTGGCGCCCGACATCGCCTGCTCGGTGCGGCAGACGGGCGGCGGCATCGTGGAGGTCAACGCCGCACCGGGCTTGCGCATGCACCTGGCGCCCTCGGTGGGCCAGGCCCGCGACGTGGCTGGCCCGGTCATCGACATGCTCTTCCCGCCTGGCCGCCCGGCGCGCATCCCGGTGGTCGCCATCACCGGCACCAACGGCAAGTCGACCACGGTGCGCATGGTGGAGCAGATTCTCGCGCGCAGCGGCCGTACGGTTGGGTTCACGACCACCTCCGGCGTCTACATCGGCGGCGAGCGCATCCTGAAGGCCGACGCCAGCGGCCCGATCAGCGCGCGCATGATCCTCGGCGATCCTACGGTCGATGTGGCGGTCCTGGAGACGGCGCGGGGCGGAATCCTGCGCGAGGGCCTGGGTTTCGACCGGTGCGACGTGGGGTGCGTGCTCAACGTCTCCGACGATCACCTGGGGCTTCAAGGCATCCTGACCCTGAAGGACCTCGCCGCCGTGAAGTCGGTGGTCACCAGGTCGGTTTCGCGTCGCGGCGTCAGCGTCTTGAACGCGGACGATCCCCTGACCCGCGACATGGCCCGCGACGCCCGTGGGCGCATCGCCTACTTCTCCGTGAACCCCGAGTCCGGGGCCAAGGCGCTTCTGGATGGCCATGTGGCCAAGGGCGGCCTAGCCGCCGTGCTCGAGCGTGACGCGAGCGGCGAGGGCCTGGTGCTTCAAGATGGGCCTCACCGCTGCCCACTCATACCGGTCACGGCCATCCCCGCGACCCTCGGGGGCCAGGCCCGGTTCAACATCGCCAATGCGCTGGCCGCGGCGCTGATCGCCTATGGACTGGGCGTTGCGCCCGACACCATCGCGGCCGGCCTCGCCGCGTTCAGATCCTCTTTTGCCGACAATCCCGGGCGCCTGAACGTGAACGATGACCATGGCTTCAAGGTGATCGTCGACTACGCCCACAACCCCGCCGGCATCGCCGCTCTGGGCGAGCTCGTGCAGAGCCTCCGCCCCCACCACTGCCGGAGCATCGGCTGCGTCAGCATTCCGGGCGACCGCCGCGACGCGGACATCCTGGCCATGGGCGCCGCGGCGGCAGAGCTGTTTGACCACATCGTCTTTCGCGAGAAGCCGGACGGTCGCGGTCGGCGGCCAGGGGAAGTGATCGACCTGCTCCGGCGCGGAGCCATCTCGGCGGGCTGTCTCCCGTCGCGGGTCCAGGGCGTGGCGCACGAGGCGGACGCCGTCGCCGCGTGCCTGGGTCGCGCCCGCCCTGGAGACCTGGTCATCTTGCTGCCGACCGATGTCGAGAGCGTATGGGCCCAGGTTTTGGCCTTCCGGCCAGCGACCGCGTGAGGCCAGAGGCGGTATCCCTCAGTCCGGACGGCGGGTGATCACAGCCCCGACCGCGGCGATGCGCTCGACCTGGCGATAGGCGCGCGTGCTCAGTTGACCTCCGAAGATGTCGGGATCGAGTTCGGTGTAGTCCAGACCAAAGCGGGCGGGGTCCAGGCCTTCACGAAGCATCTCGCGCAGCCCGTCGCGGCCCGCCACGATGGCGGAACCCGTGTAGAGCAGCACACGGCCGCCGGGCCCCAGCCGCTCGGTCGCCGCCATGGCCCAGTCCAGCGAAACCTGGGCGCCCAGTCGCGCGCCGCCGTCGCGATAGGTGCGGTCGCCGTCACCCGCGATGAAGGGCGGATTGGCGACAATCAGGTCCGCCGGACCGGAAACGCCCGCAAGGCCGTCTGTCTCCCGCAGGTCCGCGACAAGCCCTGCTGCGCCAAGGTTGATGGCCGCCAGTCGTAGGGCGGCCGGATTGATGTCCGTCGCCACCAGTCGCTGAGGATGGAATTGCCGGGCGATCACCACGGCGCCCGCGCCCGACCCCGCACCCACATCCACGGCCAGCCCGACGGGTCGGCCATCGCTGCAGGTCTGCAGGAACCTCGCAAAGCGATAGGTGTCCGGCCCGAAGAATACCGCGTCCTCGCCGGTCGGTGGGAAGGCCGAATGCAGGAAGAGATCCCCATCGAGACTCGAGACCCGGACCATGGCGCGCAAACCTGCAGGGTCCTCCCGCACCGCCCCCGTCTCCCGTAGAGCCCGGAGCAGGCCAGCGGGGAGCAGATCGCCATCGAACGGCAGGCTCCACCCGAAGACGTCGCGCAGGTCGCCGGCCCGCACCTTTTCCGGGCGGGCGATCACCCGGCGGTGCGTCGCCGGGCTGGGCGTGACGAAGGCGTAGTCGGCGGCGCGCAGATAGGCGAGCAGGTCGCCAAGCCCTTTTTTCGTGGCGGTATCGGTATCAGGAGCGGCGGAGATCATGGCGCGGCAACGTCTGGCGGACGCATTCGTTCGCCCTGTGACCGACTGCGCGACTGCCATGGGAAAGTGCGCTGCCGAGCTGCGCCTTGGTTCATGTGCGGCTCATCTGCGCGCGTCTAGCTTGGACAGACGCGGTCCCCGCCGCGCGTGGCGAGCCTTATCCCCACGGCAATGCCCCCGGCCCGCGAGGGACGGGGGCAGCGTCGGCGGTTCAGATCAGGTTTAGGCGACCGCCCAGGCCACGGCGTCGGGATCGTCCAGCGCCATTTCGTCCCAGTCGAGGTCCGGCGGCGGGCTCATCGCGGCCGCAACCACAGCGCTCATTTCGGCGGCGGACGTGACGCCCACCAGCACGGCGGAGGCCTCGGGGCGCGACAGGGCGAAGCCCAGCGCGGCCTGCAACGGGTCAGACTTACCTTCCGCGATCATCCGGCGCGCCCGCGAGATGCGGCCCGCGGCGGCCTTGAGGTGGCTGGGCGCGCGATCGGGCGGCAGGAAGAGGACCCCGTTCAGGAAAATCGAGCGCAGGTGCACCTCGATCCCCATCTCGGCGATGGTTGCGAGCGAGCCGTCCAGCAACAGACGCTGGTCCAGGAGCGAGGCCGGCGCCTGCATCACGTCGGGCTTGAAGCGCCGAGCCACGCCGACCGGGTCATCCGAGGCGTAGACCGGCACGCCGATCCGGCGGCAGAGACCGGCATCCCGCATCGCCTTGATCCGGTCCCAGAGCTGGGGGCCGAGCGGCGAGAAGAGGTCGGTGGCGGAGGGCGCGAGCAGGGTGTCTACCCGTTCAACGCCCAGGCGCAGCATCTGGGCGCGTACCTCGGTTTCGACCGCATCCGCGCCCCGGTCGGGCCGCATGGTGGTCAGGGTCAGGCGGAAGGGATGCGGCCGTGGCATCACGGTGCGCAGGTGCCCGTCTGCCGTGGCCGACAGCCGCCCGATCTCCAGCACCGACAGGCCCGAGCGTGCAGCGATGGACAGGACCTCGCGCGCCTCCGCCTCCCGGGGCCGGCCACGGCCGGTAGGCGGCTGGTCCAGGCCGAACTGGCCAGTCCCCAGACCGAGCTTGCTGAGTGGTGCGATCATTCGGCCTGCGGCGCTTGGTGAAACCCGTTTGAGCCGCCACCTTGTCGTGGGAAAGCTAAGAACCCGTATCCAAGCGATTGCCTTTCATGGTGAACGAACCCCTACCCGACTGGCCGATGTTCGGCGTCGCCGAGGATGTGCGGCCTGCAATGCGGCAGGCCCGCGACGCTGGTCAGGCCTTCGTGCTGGCGACACTGGTCGCGGTGGACGGCGGCGGGCCGCGGCCGGAGGGCACCCAGATGGTGTTCGCGCCGGGCGTGCTGGCCGGCTACTTTTCCGGCGGCTGCGTCGAGAGCGACGTGGCCGGACACGCCTGGGACTGCCTGGCCGACTCGCGCCCCCGTCGGCTGATCTATGGCGAGGGCAGTCCTTGGCCCGACATCCGTCTCCTGTGCGGCGCGCGGATCGAGATCGTGCTGGAGCGCCTCGAGCCAGACGATCCCGGGCTGGACGAACTGCTGGCCGCCGAGGTTGAGCGGCGCGTGACGCTCTATACGAGCGACGGAAGCCGACGCGCTTGCGGGCGCGGCGTTCCGGTGTGGTCCGGGGCGACTGTGTTCAAGCGCTATGAACCGCGGCCGCGTTTGGTGATCGTCGGCGGGGACCCGACCGCCCTGGCCATCGCCGAGCTGGGTGTGAAGTCCGGGTTCGAGACCACGCTCGTTCGCCCGAAGGGGCCCGAGGCGCCGCCGCCGATCGCCGGCCTCGCCTATCGACGTGACGAACCCGGACCGGCGCTGGCCGCCATCGGCCTGGATGCCTGGACCGCGGTGGCCGTCGCTACCCACGACCTGGAGACCGACCGCGACGCGCTGAAGGCCGCGCTACCCTCCGCCGCCGGCTATGTCGGCCTGCTGGGCGCGCGGCGGCGGTTGGCAGGGCGGCTTGACGAGTTGGCGGCGGACGGCATGCCCGCCGCCGATCTGGCCCGCCTGCATGCGCCGATCGGCTTGGACATCGGCGGCAAGGCGCCCTTCGAGGTCGCGGTCTCCGTGATCGGCCAGATCACCGCCCTGCGCTATGCACGCGGCAACGGCAGCACCTCGACGACGTCGCCGGCCTCGGTCGCCGGAGCCCCCGCAGCCCTGCGGAGCAGGGCGTCGGATGCCGCGAAGACACTGACTAGCGAAGAGTCCTGATCGCTGTATGGACGGGCCGTGACAAACCCGCCGCCAAAGCCCAGCCGGGCCCGCATCCAGTGTTCGCGTGGCCCGTTGGCGGGCAGGGCAATCTCGGCCTTGGCCGCCATCATCCGCACGTTGGAATCGGCACCCTGCATCGCCGCGAGCAAAGGTCGCAAAAACAGCTCCGCGCACACCAGGGCTGAGGCAGGGTTGCCGGGCAGGCCCAGCAGCAGCCGCCCGTCGGAAAGCACGCCAAAGAAGGTCGGCTTGCCCGGCCGCACATTGACGCTGGCCACCTTCAGCTCAAGCCCGACCGCCTCGGCCGCACCGCGAACCAGGTCGTGGTCGCCCACTGAGGCGCCGCCCACCGTCACCACCAGATCGCCCTCGGCGTCCCGCAGCGCCGCGATGGTCGCCTGCATCTCATCGCGCACGGGCTTGGTGCGGGTGACCTGCGCGCCCCACCCCGCGATCAGGGCCGCCAAGGCTCGCGAGCCGGAATCGTAAATCTGGAACGGCCCGGGCCGGGCCGGCGCCTCGATGATCTCTTCACCGGTCGAGAACAGGCTAACGCGGGGTCTGTGGGCGACCTGCAACTCGGCCCGCCCCGCAGCCGCCGCCAGCGACAAGCGCCAGGGATCTATCCGCAGCCCCCTGGCCAGCAAGGTCGCGCCCGCCCTGAAGTCGCCGCCCGCCGGCCGGACATGATGGCCCGCGGCCACAGCCGGCACGGTCACCTGGTCGCCGTTTCGGTGGGCGTCCTCCTGGATCACAACGGCGTCGCAGCCGGCGGGAACCGCCGCGCCGGTGAAGATGCGCACCGCCTCGCCCGGCTGGACGACGCCTGCGTGACCATGCCCGGCCGCGCTCTCGCCAACGATGCGAAACACGCCGGGCGCGCTGGCCGCGCGTACGGCCCACCCGTCCATCGCCGACGCGGCGAACGGCGGCTGGTCCCGCACCGCCGCCACATCCTCGGCCAGCACCCGGCCTGTGGCCTCGGCCAAGCTCACCGCCTCGGAGGGCAGCATCCGGACCTCGGCAAGCATGCGGGTGCGGGCGTCCTCGACAGGCAGCAGCCGGGGTGCGTTCAAACGTGATCCCTCCGGGCGTCGTGCGGACGGGGGCCGCCGCCGCTTAAGCCTCGCCGACGGTCTCGAACATGCAGGCGGCGATGGCCTCCTGCGGGGTCTTGGCGCCACGCAGCAGGAAGTCGAAGGCCGGGAAAAAGCGGTCGGCCGCCTCGACCGCGACATCGATCATCGCCGCGGCCTGGGCCAGGCTGGGCTGCTCGTTGGTCATCAGGGCCATGCCGTGCCGGAAGATGATCTCGCCCTCGTCCCACAACTCGAAGTGGCCGAGCCAGACGCGGGGGTTGATGGTCGCGATCAGTTCCTGGGCGGTCTGGCGCTGTCCCGCAGGGACCGCCAGGTCCATGGACAGGCACAGCTGCAGGGTGTCGCCCTCCGGCCGCCAGGCGAACCAAAGCTCGTAGTCCTTCCAGTCGCCCGCGAGGGCGAAGGCCAGGTCGCCGTCCTCGGTGCGGTCAAACGGCAGGTTTTCCGCAGTCAGGACGTGCTCGACGACATCGAGCGGGTCGTTCGTCAGGACGACGCTGTCGTCGATCTGGGAGGTGTCCATCAAGACCCCTTTGGACTCGGACGGGGGCGCGAACGCGCGCCCCGAATCGTCCACGCTTCAGACCCTAGACCGTTTCCGGAACCAGGTGTCAGCGAGTTCTTGTGCTGGGCGAGCCGCTTTCGCGTGACGTGCGTTTCGCTCACGCCGTCTTGCCGGCTTTCGGCGACTTTGCGGCGGCGGGCTGTGGCGCGGCGGCCTTCATCGCCTCGACCTCGGCGCGCAGCGCGGCAACCTCGGCCTTGAGCGCGTCATGATCCTCGCGACGCACCAGATCCATCTCCGCGACAAGGCGGTCGGTCTGGCTGCGGAAGGCGGCCTTGGCCTCGTCGCCGGCGGCCTGGGCGATGCCCATGGCGGCGGTGGTCAGCTTGGCGATCTCGTCGAGGATAGGGTTCTGAGTCTGCATCTCTGAAGTCTTTCGGGGCGCGGAGTCCCGCCCGACCCTCTATATGGCGGCTCGAGGGATGAAAGCGAAGGGCTAACGCGCTACATCGCACGCTGCAGCCGGAGTCGCAGCCCACGTGCCCTTCCCCGAAATCGACCCGATCCTCGTCCAAATTGGCCCCTTGGCCATCCGTTGGTACGCCCTGGCCTATGTGGCCGGCATCCTGCTGGGATGGCGTTACGCCACCGGCCTGCTCCGGAACGACCGGCTCTGGACGCGCCGCGCGGCCCCGTTCACCCCCGAACAGATGGACGATCTGATCCTGTGGATCGCCATCGGCGTCATCGTGGGCGGCCGCTTGGGTCACGTCCTTTTCTACACGCCCTCCATGATCTGGACCGATCCGCTGGGCATCCTTCGCACCTGGGAAGGCGGGATGAGTTTCCACGGCGGCGTCATCGGGGTGGCCCTGGCGATGGTGCTGTTCACCCGCCGCAACCAGCTGGACCTGCTTCGCGTGGCCGACGTCATCGCGCCAGCCTATCCGATCGGCCACTTCCTCGGCCGCTGCGCAAACTTCATCAACGGCGAGCTCTGGGGACGGCCCACCGACCTGCCCTGGGGCATGGTGTTCTGCAACCGGCAGGTCGAGATCACCTACGGCAGCTGCCCCGCCGGCCTGGTCCCGCGCCACCCCAGCCAGCTGTATGAAGCGGCGCTGGAAGGCTTGGTCCTGTTCCTGATCCTGCGCTGGGCCACGCATGTCGCCAAGTTGGGGAACCGGCAGGGCGTCATCGCCGGGCTGTTCCTGCTGTTCTACGCCCTGTTCCGGATCCCGATCGAGACCGTGCGCGCGCCCGACGCCGGGCTCGACAACTTCCCGCTGGGCCTGACCATGGGCATGATGCTGTCGGTTCCGATGGTGCTGGCCGGCGTCTATCTCATCTGGCGCGGGATGCGGCAGCCGCTTCCGCCGGCCCTTCCCGCGCGGGGCGCGCCCGAGGCCGCGTGAGCGGACGCCTGCTCGAGAGACTGACCGCGCAGATCGCGCAGACCGG
>JANPKX010000380.1:0-6728 GCA_031426235.1 Alphaproteobacteria bacterium
CCCTCGGCCAGGGCGGCGACGTCGCCGTCGGCCGACAGCACACGCTTGAAGCCCGCGACCTTGGCGGCCTGGGCCGTAGCGGATCCGACCGCGAACACCCGCAGCGACCGGTCGGCCGTCAGCTCGGCGAAGGCCCGCACGCCGTTGGCGCTGGTGAAGGCCAGCGCGCCGACACCGGATAGGTCGAGCTGCGCGCCGGGAACGTTGCGCACTTCCAGCAGCGGGGCGACGAAGGCTTCGTGACCCATCTCGCGCACCCGGGCCGCCGTCGCCGCGGCGCCCGGCTGGGCGCGGGTGATCCAGATCCGTTGCGAGGTCTTACGCATGATGGAAAACAACCTTGACCGGGGCGCAGACCCTGACCGGGCTCGCCGCCGGAATCAATGCGGCGGCAAAATCAATTCGCCCGCCTCGGCGGCCACGGCCTCGCCCAGTGAAAGGCCCAGGGTCCGGGCCGCCTCCTGTGGATCGCGCGCCGAGGACAGTTCCGCCGAGCCCTCATGCCGGAACCGGTGGACGCCGTCCTGGGACAAAGCTTCGACGATCAGGTGCAACCCGCCGCCCTGCAGGCGCGCATAAGCGCCGATGGCGGTCTTGCACGACCCTTCCAGGGCGGTCATCGCGCCGCGCTCGGCCGCGACAGCCACGGCCGTCGGCGCATGGCGGAGCGCCTCGAGCCAAGGCGCGCCGATGTCCGCCAGGCGCGTCTCGATGGCGAGCGCGCCCTGGCCAGGCGCTGGCGGACATTCCACGGGATCGAGCAGGCTTTGCGGCAGGTGGCCGAGGCCCAGGCGGTTCAGGCCTGCCACGGCCAGAAGGATCGCGTCGGCGTCGCCCGCCGCCAACTTGGCCAGCCGGGTATCGACATTGCCACGCAGCATCTGGACGTCGAGGTCGGCCCGCCGATGCAGCGCCTGGGCCTGGCGACGCAGCGAGGCCGTGCCCAGGACCGCGCCCTGAGGCAGGTCGTCCAGCCGTTGAGCCTTGGGACTCAGGAAGGCGTCGCGGGGGTCTTCGCGCTCGGGGATGGCGGCGATGCAGAGGCCCTTAGGGAGGGCGGCGGGCATATCCTTCAGGGAGTGGATGGCGCAGTCGATGCGCCCGTCAATCAGGGCTTCCTCGATCTCCTTGGTGAACAGCCCCTTGCCGCCCACCTCCAGCAGCCGGCGGTCCTGGATTCGGTCGCCGGATGTGGTGATGACGATCAGCGGCGCGACGCGGGCGACGGCCTCGGCGTCGGTGGGATCGGCGCCCAGGGCGGCGGCGATCCTGCGCTGCATGATCCCGGCCTGGGCCAAGGAGAGCTTGGAGCCGCGGGCCCCGATCCGGACGGGCGGTTGCATGGGCACGATGCGCGGTCTACCTCGGCGAACGAATGGATAGCCCGTCCGCTACAGGACGGGACCGGAAGCCGCAACCGAATGACCTCGACCCACACCGTCCTTGGCCTGGAGACCAGTTGCGATGAGACCGCCGCGGCGGTGGTGCGCCTTGACGCCGACGGTCGGGTGGAAGTGCTGTCGTCGATCGTCGGAACCCAGGTGGACGCGCACGCGCCCTATGGCGGCGTGGTGCCCGAGATCGCCGCGCGGGCTCACGTCGAGACCATCGACGCCATCGCGGCCGAGGCCCTGAAGGTCGCCGGCCTCGGCTATGGCGACATCACAGGCGTCGCGGCCACCGCCGGGCCTGGCCTGGTGGGCGGAGTGATGGTGGGACTGTCCTTCGGCAAGGCCGTGGCCCTGGCGCGCGGCCTGCCGCTGGTGGCGGTGAACCACCTCGAGGGGCACGCGGTCTCCGCCCGGCTCGGCGCGGACATCGCCTATCCGTTCCTGCTGCTGCTGGTCTCGGGCGGCCACTGCCAGTTGCTGGAGGTCGCCGGCGTCGGCGCCTGCCGCAGGCTGGGCACCACCATCGACGACGCGGCGGGCGAGGCCTTCGACAAGATCGCCAAGGCCATGGGCCTGCCCTATCCCGGCGGTCCCGCGCTGGAGACGCTGGCGGAGGACGGGAACGCGACCGCGTTCCAGCTTCCGCGCATGCTGCTGGGCCGCAAGGACTGCGACTTCTCCTTCTCCGGCCTGAAGACGGCGGCGGCGCGGATGGCCGTCGGCGTCGATGATCCCACCGACCGTCGCGACCTGGCGGCGGCGGTGCAGGGCGCGATCGCAAGCCAGCTGGCGGAGAAGTCCGAACGCGCGATGGCGGGCTATGCCGCGAGCCACGGCGGCGCGGGCCTGCGCTTCGTCGTGGCCGGAGGTGTCGCGGCCAACCGTGTGGTGCGCGCGCGCCTGGAGGCCTCGGCCGCCGCGCGGGGCTTCAGCTTCACCGCGCCGCCCCTGGCCTACTGCACCGACAACGCGGCCATGATCGCGCTGGCCGGCGCCGAGCGCCTAGCCCTGGGTCTCAGCGATGGCCTGGACGCGGTGGCGCGTCCGCGCTGGCCGCTGGACCATGCGGCAGCCGCATCGAGCCCCACCCACGCCGCGGGCCGCAAGGGCGCCAAGGCATGACCCGCAGCACCCTGAACCGCGTCGGCGTGATCGGCGGCGGCGCATGGGGCACCGCCCTGGCCCAGGTCTGCGCGCGGGCGGGCCGCGAGGTGTTGCTGTGGGCCCGCGAGCCCGAGGTGGTCGAGGCCATCAACACCCGCCACGAAAACACCCTGTTCCTGGCCGGCGCGCCCCTGGATCCGATGATCCGCGCCACGGCGAACCTGGCCGACCTGGCTGACCGCGAGCTGGTGCTGGCCGTGCCGCCCGCCCAGCACATGCGCGCCGCGCTGGCCGCCTTCGCCCCGCACGCCCGCGACGCCCTGCCGATCCTGCTGTGTTCGAAGGGCGTGGAACAGGGATCGCTGAAGCTGATGACCCAGGTGCTGGCGGAGACTGTGCCGCAAGCACGGCCGGCCGTGCTGTCGGGCCCCAGCTTCGCCGGCGAAGTGGCGCGCGGCCTGCCGACCGCGGTGACCCTCGCCTGCCCGGAGGACGGCTGCGCGGAGGATCTTGCCGAGGCGATCGCAACGCCGACGTTCCGGCCCTACTTCGCCACCGACATGATCGGCGCGGAGGCGGGCGGGGCGGTCAAGAACGTGCTCGCCATCGCCTGCGGCATCGTCGAGGGCCGCGGCCTGGGCCGTTCGGCCCATGCGGCTCTGATCACGCGCGGCTTCGCCGAACTGACGCGGCTGGCGGTGGCCCTGGGCGGCGAGGCCGAGACCGTGGCCGGGCTCTGTGGCCTTGGCGACCTGGTGCTGACCTGCTCCAGTCCGCAGTCGCGCAACATGAGCGTGGGTCTCGCGCTGGGCCGCGGTGAGACCCTGCAGGGCGCCCTGGAGGGCAAGCTCTCGGTGGCCGAGGGCGTCGCCTCCGCGCCCGCCGTCCGCGACCTGGCTCGCAAGCTCGGCGTCGAAACCCCCATCTGCGAGGCGGTCGCCGCCATCCTGGCCGGCGAGGCCGGCGTGGACGAGGCGATCCGCGGCCTGCTCTCCAGGCCCCTGCGCGAGGAAGCCTGAATGCCCCTGTTCGTGCTGCACTGTGTGGACAAGCCAGAGTCGCTGGACGTGCGAATGGGCGCGCGGGAGGCGCATCTGGCCTATGTGCGGGCGCGTCTCGACACCGTGAAACTGGGCGGGCCGCTGCTCAGCGATGCGGGCGAGATGGCCGGTTCGTTGCTGATCCTCGACCTGCCGGATCGCGCGGCAGCCGAGGCCTTCAGCGCCGCCGATCCCTATACCCTGGCCGGCCTCTGGGCGCGGGTCGAGATCAAGCCGTTCAAGGCCAGCATTGGCCAGCTTTGAGGCCGATAACGCCGCGCGGCCGGCGGCGGGCGTGCGGCTCTGCGCCCTCAGCGAGATCGCCGACCCGGGCGGCAAGAGCTTCCGGTTTCGAGACGGCACGCGGATGTTCGCCGGCTTCGTGATCCGGCAGGGCGACGCGGCGCGCGGCTTCGTCGACAGCTGCCCCCACGCCGGCTGGCCCTTGGCGCCGATGGACGACCGCTACCTGACCCGCGACGCCCGCCACATCTTCTGCGCAGGCCACGGGGCGCTCTTCCGCCTCGACGGCCGCTGCGTGGCGGGGCCGTGCGAAGGGGAGTCGCTGCACGCTTGGCCCATCACCGTTCGGGACGGAGACGTCTGGACGGCGTGACGCCGTCCCGGCCACCCCTCTTAGGGCGCAACCTCCGCACCAAACGCCGCCACGTCCTCGATCAGCGAAGCGGCCGCTTGCTTGACCAGTTCCCCGCCCTTCTCGGGCGTCGCCTGACCGGGGTCGGAGCCCATCCGGCCGTCGGCATAGCGGGCCCGGAAATCGGCGGCTTCCCGGATCGGTCCGGTGGGGGCGATCTGGGGCGCATAGTTCGCGGACTTGATGCTGTCTGGGTAGCCCCACTGGGTCACGGCGATCTCAGAGGGCGTGGCATGGCTGCCGTGGCCGGTGGGGAACTGGCGGCTGGCGATCCCCATCACGCCCTTCAGCTCCCACCAGTTCTTCTGCTTGCAGGCGAACCCGCGCTTGCCGCCGGAATAGCTGACCTCGGCGTAGAGCTCGGAGAAGGCGGCCTCGATGGTGGCGACATTGCCGCCGTGCCCGTTGAGAAAATAGATCTTCTCGAACCCGTGGTGCGCCAGGCTGCGGACCCAGTCGCCGATCGCCAGCATGAAGGTCGAGGGCCGCAGGGCGATGGTGCCGGGGAAGTCCAGGTGGTGCTGGGCCATGCCGATGTTGAAGGTGGGCGCGACGAGGATGTCGCCCGTCTTCTGCGCCTCATGGGCGATGATCTCGGGACACAGCCAGTCAGTGCCCAGGAGGCCCGTGGGCCCATGTTGCTCGTTGGAGCCGATCGGGATCACCACCGTCTTCGAGCGAGCCAGGAAACCTTCGATCTCGGCCCAGGTGGAAAGGTGCAGCAGCATTGGGGGCAGTCCTTCGCGATCAGAGGCGCACCCTACAGAACCGCTCAGCGCTGGGCGACCTGGATCCGCAGGTCTGTGGCTTTCATCCCCACCAGCCGCCAGCCGACCTTGGCGCGGCCGAACGTCAGCAGGCACTCGCCCCGCGCGGTGCGGTCCTTCAGGCAGGCGTGGCCGGGATCGGTCTCGGCCATCTGCCGTTGCAGCGCCGAGGGCGAAGGGGCAACCGTGAGCGGTTGGCCGGCGCTGTCCACCAGCCGGAGCGCATCCGGGCTGATCATCCGATCGAGGGCGAACTCAGAGGGCCCGCCGTCGACGTCCAGGGCCTTGGTGCGGGCCATGGCGGCCAGCTGGAGCCGCACGTCCTCGCGCACCGCGGCGCGGTCGATCTCGGCTTCGAAGGCGACGCGGTCATTGCGCAGCGCCGCGGCGATCAGCCGGCTCGCACTCTCGGCGGCGCCTTTCGGGGCGGAGTTGCAGCCCGCAAGGCTGGAGGCGGCCAGGACGATCACGAGCAAGCGGCGAATCATCGGCGAACACTCGCCTCCCGCCCGCCGGGCCGCAACCTGCGAACGGCTCCGACACGAGGACGTGTTGCGCGACCAGGGGCTGTGCGGATACTGCCGCAGGTCAGAGTTTCTGAAGGAGGCCCCCAGTGTCCGACGGCGAAGTGTTTGCGGTGCCCGACGCCTGGGCCGCCAAGGCCCATATGAACGCTGCCGCCTATGAGGCGGCCGTGGCGCGTGAAGCCGCCGACCCACAGGGGTACTGGGGCGATCTGGGCCGCCGGCTGGACTGGATCCAGCCGTTCACTGAGGTCAAGGACGTGTCGTTCAACAAGGACGACTTCCGAATCCGCTGGTTCGCCGACGGCGTGCTGAACGTTTCGGTCAACTGCCTGGACCGCCACCTTAAGGACAATGGCGAGACCGTCGCCCTGATCTGGGAGAACGACGACGGCAGCGCTTATGACGCCCTGACCTATCGCCAGCTCCATGCCGAGGTCTGCCGGTGGGCGAACGTGTTGAAGGCGCGCGGCGTGGGCAAGGGCGACCGGGTCACCATCTACCTGCCGATGATTCCCGCGGCGGCCGCTTCGATGCTGGCCTGCGCGCGGATCGGGGCGGTTCATTCCGTGGTGTTCGGCGGCTTCTCGCCCGACAGCATCGCCGGCCGCATCCAGGACTGCGAGTCGCGGATCGTCATCACCGCCGACGAGGGCCTGCGCGGGGGCAAGATCGTTCCGCTGAAGCGCAATGTCGACGAGGCGCTGAAGGCCTGCCCGGGCGTGACCGACGTGATCGTGGTCCGCCGCACCGGCGGCGACGTGCCGATGACCGACGGCCGTGACGCCTATTTCTCGGAGCTGAAGACAACCGTCTCGGACAGCTGCGATCCCGAGCCGATGAACGCCGAGGACCCGCTGTTCATTCTCTATACCTCCGGCTCCACCGGAAAGCCCAAGGGCGTGCTGCACACCACGGGCGGCTACCTGGCCTGGGCCTCGTGGACCCACGAGACGGTGTTCGACTATCGGCCTGGGGAAGTTTTCTGGTGCACCGCCGACGTGGGCTGGGTGACCGGGCACAGCTATGTGGTTTACGGCCCGCTCGCCAACGCCGCCACCAGCCTGATGTTCGAAGGCGTGCCCAACTGGCCGACGACGAGCCGCATGTGGGAGATCGTCGACCGCCACCAGGTCACCACCTTGTTCACCGCGCCGACCGCGCTGCGCGCGCTGATGCGCGAGGGCGACGCCCCGGTGACGCGCACGTCGCGCAAGTCGCTGAAGCTGCTCGGCACCGTCGGCGAG
>JANPKX010000381.1:0-5851 GCA_031426235.1 Alphaproteobacteria bacterium
GTGACCAAGCCGCGCTGGTTCGACCCCTACAATCAGAATTTCCTGAAGGGCGATCTGCCGATCAAGGGCACTGACGACCTCTTCCTGGCCCTGACCGCGATCTCCGACACGGTGATCGAACCCCGGAGCTTTCCGATTCCGGTCAGCGTCCAGACCACATCGCGCGCCGGTAGCCTCGACATCTTCGGCAAGCCGACCAGCCTGGTCCTGGCTCAGACCTTCATCGTGGCGGCGTCGGTGATCAAGGGGTCCACCGCCTTCAAGCCGACCGAGTACGAGTTCCGGATCGCCCTGGCGGTCCAGGACAACTATGTCGACGTGCCTGAAAAGCGCGTTCTCTACGTCGAGCCGACGAAGAAAACCCACCGGAACGATGCGTTCATCGGGGTGCAGGAACTCTTCTTCGATTACCATCTGCGCGACGTCTCAGAGCGCTATGATTTCGACAGCGTGCGCGTGGGGATCCAGCCGTTTTCCAGCGATTTCCGAGGTTTCCTGTTCCAGGATAACCAGCTCGGCTTTCGCCTGTTCGGCAACCGGGACAACAATCGCTTCCAGTACAATCTCGCCGCCTTCTGGCGGATCGAAAAGGACACCAACTCGGGCCTGAACGACCTGACCCAGCGGCTTCGTGACGATCAGGTGTTCCTCGCCAGCGTCTATCGCCAGGACCTTCCGCTTCCGGGCCTGACCTCGCAGGTGATCGTTGCGCATAACCGCAACCGCGAGGGGGGTGAGATCTACGTCGACAAGAACGGGTTTCCCCAGCGTCCGGCGCTGCTGGGCAATCTGCGAGGCCGTGACTATGACGTGACGTATCTTGGCTACAATGCCGATGGCCGGATCGGCCGGGTCAACCTGACGGCCTCCGCCTATTACGCGTTCGGCGAGGACCGGAACAACATCTTCACCAGCCGGAAGGCGAAGATCCGCAGCTACTTCGCAGCCGTCGAACCTTCGATGGATTTCAACTGGATCCGGGTGCGGCTGTCGGGGCTCTACGCCTCGGGTGATAAGAACCCCTACGACAACCGCGAACGCGGCTTCGACGCCATCTTCGAGAACCCGCAGTTCGCTGGGTCCGACACCAGCTACTGGATTCGCCAGACCATCCCGTTCGCCGGCGGCGGTCGGGTGATCGCGGTCAACGCTCGCAACGGCATCCTCAACAGTCTGCGGTCCTCCAAGGAGGAGGGGCAGTCCAATTTCAACAACCCCGGCACCGTGATCCTGGGCGGCGGGACGGACATGGATGTGACGCCGCAGCTGCGCGTGTCGACCAACATCAACCATATCGGGTTTGCCAACACCACGATCGTCCAGGCGCTGCGCCAGGAAGGGTCGATCCCGAAATCGCTCGGTTGGGACGCGTCGGTCTCGACGATCTACCGGCCGCTGATGACCCAGAACATCGTGTTCCGCGTCTCCGGGGCCGTGTTCCAGCCCGGCAACGGCTTCAAGGATCTTTTCACCAGCGCGACCCGAGACAAGCGCTACTATTCGGTGCTCGTGAACGCCGTTCTCAGTTTCTAGAGGCAAGATGCTGAACTTCCGGACCAAGTGGCTGAAGTTGGGGGCGCTGATCGTGGCGACCTTGCTCGCGCCCCTGTCCTTGAAGGCCAGCGAGGCCGAAAAGCCTGTCCCGCGGACCTATGTCGCCGCACCGGCCGCCAAGCTGGGCATGAGCGATGCGGATGTCGACCAGGCCAGCCGGGGCTGCGTCTCCTGCCACACCGACACCGACGCCAAGTCGATGCACATGTCCCAGGCCGTGAAGCTGGGCTGCGTGTCGTGCCATGGCGGCGATGCGTCGGCGACACTGCCGGCGGGGCTGGCCAAGACTTCGCCTGAGTACATGCGCGTTCAGGAAAAGGCGCATGTGCTGCCGCGCTACCCCAAGACCTGGCACTATCCCAGCTCGGCCAATCCGAAGGCCAGCTACACGCTGCTGAACAAGGAAGCGCCCGAGTACATCCGCTTCGTGAACCCTTCGGACTACCGGGTAGCCCGGCAGGCCTGCGGCGCCTGCCACATGGAGCTGATCGAGAAGGCCGAGCGCTCGCTGATGGCGACGGGTGCGATGCTGTTCGGCGGCGCCTCGTACAACAACGGCATCCTGCCGTTCAAGAACTACGTCCTGGGCGAGGCCTATACGACCCACGGCGAGCCCGCGCGGCTGCTCTCGCCAGGCGCAACGCCGGGCACGGTGACCCCGGAACAGGCCAAGCGCGGCGCGCTGCCGAGCCTCTACCCCTTGCCGACGTGGCAGGTGACCCCGCCCGGCGACATCTTCCGAGTTTTCGAGCGCGGCGGGCGCAACGTGAACACCCAGTTCGCCGAAGTGGGCCTGCCGAACGCCAACGGGGCGATACAGCGCATCGAGGAGCCTGGCCGCCCGGATCTGAAGCAGTCGAACCGTGGCCCCGCCACGGGCCTGCGCGTGGCGATCCCGGTGCTGAACATCCACAAGACCCGCCTGAACGACCCCTTCACCTGGTTCATGGGCACCAATGACAATCCGGGCGACTACCGCTCGTCGGGTTGCGCCTCCTGCCACGTGGTCTACGCCAACAACCGCCAGCCGCACGCCAGCCTGACCTGGGCCAAGTACGGCCGCGACGGCAAGTCGGCGACGGTCGATCCGACGATCAACAAGGATGAGAAGGGCCATCCGATCCAGCACGCCTTCACGCGTGCCATCCCGACGGCCCAGTGCATGAACTGCCACATGCACCAGCCCAACATGTTCGTGAACACCTACCTCGGCTACACGATGTGGGACTACGAGGCCGACGCCCCGTTCATGTGGCCCGAGCGCCAGAAGTACCCGACCTCGGAGGAAATCCGCCACGTCCTGGATCGCAATCCTGAGGGCGCCGCGCCGCGCGGCCTGTGGGCGGACCTGGACTTCCTGCGCAACGTCTTCGACCTCAACGCGAAGCTGAAGGACACCCAGTTCGCCGACTATCACGGCCACGGCTGGAATTTCCGGGCCATCTTCAAGCGCGACCGGGAAGGCAACCTGCTGGACGCCGAGGGAAAGATCGTCGCCAACGACGACCCGGAGAAGTTCGTCCGCAAGGATGCGCCGCAGTTCACGCCGGCTGGCCAGAACAGCCCTGGCAAGGCGGTCCACATGATGGACATCCATGCCGAGAAGGGCATGCAGTGCGCCGACTGCCACTTCAGTCAGGACAGCCATGGCTCGGGCCTTCTGATGGGCGAGGTCGCCAATGCGGTCGAGATCCGCTGCAAGGACTGCCATGGCTCGTCGCAGGCCTATCCGACCCTGCGCACGTCAGGGCCAGCGGCCGATCCGAAGGGCAACGACCTCACGCTGCTCCGTAACCCGGACGGCAAGCGTCGGTTCGAGTGGATCGAACAGGACGGCCGCCAGGTGCTGATCCAGCGCTCGCTTCTGGACCCGAAGCTGGAGTGGCGCATCCATCTGGTGAAAGACTCCGTCGACCGCACCAGCCCAGACTTCAACCCCAAGGCTGCGCGCGCCAAGCTGATGTCCAAGATTACCCAGAACGGAAAGCCGTTCACATGGGGCCAGGGCGTCGCGCCCGCCGATCTGGCGCACAATGACGAAGAGATGGAATGCTTCGCCTGCCACACCTCGTGGACCACGGCATGCGCCGGCTGCCACTTGCCGATTGAAGCCAACTGGAAGACCAAGGCGCATAAGTACGAGGGCGGTGAGAGCCGGAACTACGCGACCTACAACCCGCAGGTTGCCCGCGACGACATGTTCCAGCTGGGCAAGCACATGACCACCAAGGGGGCGACCATCGCGCCCGTGCGGTCCTCGTCGGCGCTGATCCTCTCCTCGACCAACGTCAACCGCGAGCGGATCTACACCCAGCAGCCGCCGATTGCCGCGCCCGGGTTCTCAAGCCAGGCTTTCGCACCGCACTTCCCACACACGGTGCGGACGACCGAGACCAAGACCTGCACCGACTGCCATGTCTCTGCGGCCAACGACAACAACGCCATCATGGCTCAGCTGCTGCTGCTCGGGACCAACTACGTCAACTTTGTTGGCCAGCATGCCTGGGTCGGTCTGGGCGACGGGATCGAGGCGGTGCGTCTGACCGAATGGAGCGAACCCCAGGCGGTGTTCGGCTCGTATCTACACCGTTACGCCTATCCGGACTTCTACAAGCTGCACGTCGAGCAGAACGGTCGCGAGCTGAAGTCCTGGGTACGCGGCAAGACGTTCACGAAAGGCCTGAAGGGCGGAGAGGAGGACGCGGTCGAGCAGATCGACAACACCGTCCACAAGACCGGCGGCTCCTCGCGCTGCCTTCAGATGCGCGGCGAATACATGTTCGTGGCGGGGGGGTCTGACGGCTTCCGCGTTCTCGACATCGCCAGCATCGCCAACAAGGGTTTCTCGCAGCGGATCATCACCGCGCCGTTCTCGCCGCTGGGACACGACACCCGCGTGGCGACGCGCAATGCGACCTGCATGGCCCTGCCAACCAATCAGAACATCGCGCCGCTTCGCAACGCGCACATGCAATCGATGAAGGTGAAGGATCCCGTATCCGGCGCCGATTCCGATCTCCTTCGGGTGAACCAGGAGCAGACGTTCCTTCCGATCTACTCCTACGCGGTGATCACCGACTCCGAAGAGGGCCTGATCCTCGTCAACGTGAACACGCTGGCGGACGGCGACCCGCGCAACAACAAGCTGAAGCGGGCGGTCACCTGGAACGCCGGCGGCGTGCTCAAGGGCGCGCGCCACATCACGCTCGGCGGTCACTATGCCTACATCGCCGCCGATGCCGGGCTGGTGGTGGTGGACCTGGCCGATCCGCTCAAGCCGCGTCATGTCACGACGGTCGACCTGCCGGACGTGCGGGCCTCAGCGCTGCAGTTCCGCTATCTGTGGGTGACCACGGCCCGCGGGCTGGAGGTGCTGGATGTCACCCGTATGGACCGCCCCGAACGGGTTGAGGGCGCCACCATTCCGCTGGCCGACGCGCGGCGGGTCTATGTGGCCCGCACCTACGCCTATGTCGCGGCCAAGACGGACGGCCTGGTCATCGTGGACGTCACCCGGCCCGAGCAGCCGCGGATCTATCAGAAGTTCGATGCTGGCGGGCAGATGAAGGATGCGGAGGACGTGGTGGTCGGCTCGACCAACGCCTCGCTGTTCGCCTATGTCGCCGATGGCCGCAACGGCATGAAGGTGCTGCAACTGACCAGCCCGTCCAGCCAGCCGAACTTCTACGGCTTCTCGCCCGCGCCCAAGCCCGAGCTCATCGCCTGGGCCCGGACGCCATCGCCGGCGCTGGCCCTGTCCAAGGGGCTGGACCGCGACCGGGCGGTGGACGAAACCGGCGGCCAGATCGCCGTCTTCGGCCGCCTGGGCTCGCGCCCGTTCACCCGCCCCGAGATGGAGCGCTTCTTCACCGACCGCTGGGGCCGCGCATACCGGGTGCTGGACGCTGTGGACATGAGCGCCTGGATGGGCGGCGGGGCGTCGACGGCGCAGGGGCGCTAGGCAACTCGCTCAGAATTTAGTCGGCAGCCACGCAGGACAATCGGTACCCGCTCGTCCCGGCGAAGGCCGGGAACCAGATCCAAAGGCTCGGCGATAGGCTGGAGGTCGTCAGAGCCCGGGCGCGCCCAGCTTTAGCCATGTCATCTGGCCCCCGGCATTCGCCGGGACGAGCGGGGATCGCGGGACGCTGGCGTCCCGCCCTAAACCGCTGCGTCGTCGTCGTTCAGGGTCGTGTAGGCCGGGATGGGGAGGGGGACGCCCTTGAGGTCGATCTCGCCGACCGGGCGGTGGACGAAACCGGCGGCCAGATCGCCGTCTTCGGCCGCCTGGGCTCGC
>JANPKX010000382.1:0-9508 GCA_031426235.1 Alphaproteobacteria bacterium
GGCGGCGGGGGGCAGAATTGCAGTGGCGGCGGCGGTGGGGGCGTCGGCATATTGGACGCCGCGGCGACGGGCACATTCACCCTGAATTTTGTCAGTGCGGCCTCAACGGTCACCTTCTCCAATCTCAACGTCCGGTACCAGTCGGTCAACATTCCGAGCCGTCGCATTCTGGGGGGATCGGCGTCGGGCCAGGCCATCGAGAACATTGTGATCAGCGTTCCCGAGCCCGCCACCTGGGCGATGATGATCATCGGCTTCGGCGGCGTGGGCGCGATGATCCGACGCCGGCGGGTGGTCGCCGTCTGACGCTACGCAAACCGATCGAAAGCTTGACCCCTGCCTCGCGGCCGGGGTTTTTCGTTATGGGCCGCTCGCACGGCCGCGGGGAGGCTGCATGAGCGCCGCACGTCACGACTTCGGCCCTGGCGTCAGTCTCGATCCCACCGCCTGGGTGCATCCCAGCGCACAGATCTACGGTGAGGTCGAGATCGCCGCCGACGCGTCGGTCTGGCCCAATGTGGTGATGCGGGCGGAGGGCGAGCACATCCGGATCGGGGCGCGGACCAATATCCAGGACTTCGTGATGATCCACTATGGCGCGGGCACGCCGACGATCGTGGGGGAAGACTGCTCGATCACCCACCATTGCACCCTGCACGGCTGCAGCATCGGCGACCGGGTGCTGGTGGGGATCGGGGCGACGATCATGGATGGCTGTGACATCGGCGACAACTGTATCATCGCCGGGGGCGCCTTCCTGAAGGAGGGCACGCAGATCCCGGCGAACAGCATCGTCATGGGCGCGCCGGGCAAGGTGGTGCGGGTGCGCGACAACGCCGCCGCCAACGCCTTCAATGCCTGGATGTACGCCCAGAACGCCAAGGCCTATGCACGCGGCGAGCACCGCCTGTGGTCAAGCGAGGCGTTCAAGGCGGCGGCGAGGGTGGAACGCGAGCGGCTGGCGGCCCTCTACCCGGGCTAACCGGCCTGGCTGCCGGCCAGGGCGCGGGACTCGGCGCGGATACGGATCGTCAGGACGGCGGCGTTCAGCAGCGAGAAGACCAGCGCGTAGAGGCCAAGGCCGAAGGCGAGCGGCAGGACGGCGATCTCGGCCACGACGACCACATAGTTGGGATGCGACAAGAGGCGGTAGGGACCGCGCCGGACAAGCGGCTCGCCCGGCAGCACCAGGATGCGCGTGGTCCAGCGCCCGCCCAGCGTGGCGATCACCCAGACCCGCAAGAGCTGCAGCACGGCGAACACGGCCAGCCAGGCCAGGTTGATGGGCCGGTCCCAGGCCAGCAGCCACAGGCCGGCCAGCCAGGCGGCATGGAGGCCGACGATCAGGGGATAGTGGCCCGGGCTGGCCTCGACCGCGCCCTGCGCCAGCAGCCGCCGGGTGTTGCGCTGGGCCAGGACCAGTTCGCCCAGCCGCTGGGCGGTGACGAGGGCCAGCAGGACGATGGCGCCGGTCATGCGGCCAGCAGGGTGACGGTGCTGGCGGTGAAGCCCGGGCCAAGCGCCGTGACGACGGATCGCGGGGGCAGGCCGGCCTTGCGGGCGCGGTCCAGGACGAAGAGGGCGGTGGGCGCCGACATGTTGCCGTGGTCGGCCAGCACGGCGCGCTCGTGATCCAGCCCGCCCTGGGGGATGGAGAGGGACTGTTCCAGCGCCTCGATGACCTTCATGCCGCCGGGGTGGCAGATGAAGCGGTCGACGTCCTCCAGCGCCACGCCCTGGGCCTCCAGCATCGAGGTCACCGCGGGGCGCAGGTGTTCGCGCGCGAAGGGCGGGATGGAGCGGGCGAAGATCACGCCCAGGCCGGTCGGATCGACCCGCCAGCCCATGATGTCGATCGTATCGGGCCAGGTGTGCTCGGCGCTGGAGACCACCTGGGCGAACCCCTCGTCGCCGGCCTTCAGAACGCAGGCGGCCGCGCCGTCGCCAAAGAGGGCGGTGGCCACGATGTCGGCCTTGCTGAGGTCGTCCAGCCGGAAGGCCAGACTGCAGAGTTCGACCGCCACGAACAGCACCACCGAGCCAGGTGTGGCGGCGGCGAGCTTGGCCGCCAGGCCCAGGCCGCTCACGCCGCCGGCGCATCCCAGGCCGAACACGGGAACTCGCGCCACGTCGGGCCGGAAACCCATCCGCGACATGGCGTGCGCCTCCAGGCCCGGCGTGGCGATACCGGTCGAGGACACCGTGACGACGGTGTCGACGTCACGTCCCGCCAGCCCGGCGGCGTCCAGCGCGCGCTTGGCCGCGTCGACGAACAGGTCCACGGCGCCTTCGAGATAGACCGCCGTGCGCTCGGGCCAGCCGCGCGGCTCGATGTACCAGTCCACCGGGCGGACGAACTGGCGGGTGCGCACGCCGGCGGTGGTGAAGACCGGCGCCATGCGTTCGAACTGGGGAAACCGGCCGGCGAACAGGTCACGGGCGGTGGCCTCGACCTCGACCTGGGTCAGCACATGCGGTGGCGAGGCGGTCGCCAGGGAGACCAACGAGACCGGGCGGTCCATGACGCAACTCCGCCGCGCCCGCCGGGGATGCGGGGGGCGTCAGGCCAAAGCAACCGATTGGCGGCCAAGTGGTTCCCGATCAGGCGTGGCCTTGGGCGGCGCCCTTGAGGACCCGCGGCATGGACGGACCAACAGCGGCGCACGACATCCGGCGCGCGCCAGCGGCCTGGGCCGGGTTCGCCCTGATGTGCCTGGGCATGTTCATGGCCATCCTGGACGTGCAGATCGTGGCGACCGCGATGCCGACCCTGCAGGCGGCGTTCCGCGTGCGGCCGGACCAGATCAGCTGGGTTCAGACGGCCTATCTGATCGCCGAGGTGATCGCGATCCCGCTGACGGGGTTCCTGACTCGGTGGCTGAGCATGCGCTGGCTGTTCGTGCTGGGCGTGTCGGTCTTCACCCTGGCCTCGGCGGGATGCGCGGCCGCCGGCAGCTTCGAGCACCTCATCGCCTTGCGGGCGCTGCAGGGGTTTTCCGGCGGGGTCCTGATTCCGGCGGTGTTTTCGGCTGTGTTCCTGCTGTTTCCGCCGGAACGGCAGGCCCTGGCGACGACGCTGGCCGGGGTCGTGGCGGTGCTGGCGCCCACCGTGGGCCCGATCGTCGGCGGCTGGGTTACCGAGAGCTGGGGCTGGCGCTGGCTGTTCCTGATCAACATCGCCCCGGGCGTGGTGGTGGCGGCGGGCGTGTTCTTCCTGACCCCCCGCAGCCCCGTGGCCGCCGGCTTGTGGCGCACCGTCGACGCCGTGGCCATCGCCCTGCTGGCGGTGGGTCTCTGCGCGCTGGAGATCGCCCTGAAGGACGCGCCGCAGCGGGGCTGGCTGTCGCCCATCGTGCTGGGACTATCGGCGCTCAGCCTGGCGGCGCTGTTCGGTTTCGCGCGGCGCTCGCTGCGGCGGCCGGACCGGGTGCTGAACCTGGCGCTGCTGCGGAACCCCCAGGTCGCCGTCGGCTGCGTCCTGAGCTTCGTGCTGGGCGTCGGGCTGTTCGGCTCGGTCTACCTGATGCCGGTGTTTCTGGGGTTCGTGCGCGGCCACCATGCCCTCCGGATCGGCGAGATCATGCTGGTCACGGGCGTGGCCCAGCTGGCCACGGCGCCCCTTGCGGTGGCGTTGGAACGGCGGATGGATGCGCGATGGCTGTCGGCCTTCGGCTTCGCGCTGTTCGGCGTGGGGCTGGCGATGAGCGCCGGCCAGACGGCGGACACCGATTTCCACGAGATGATCGCGCCGCAGCTGGTGCGCGGCGTCGCGATCATGTTCTGCCTGTTGCCGCCGACCCGTCTGGCGCTCGGCGGGCTTGCGCAGGCGCAGGTCCCCGACGGCAGCGCGCTGTTCAACCTGATGCGGAACCTCGGCGGCGCCATCGGCCTGGCCCTGATCGACACCGTGATCTACGGGCGCGCGCCGATCCACGGCGCCCAGATCGCCGAGCGCCTGCAGGCGGGGGACCGCGAGGTCGCCCAGGCGGTCGGGATCCCGCTCGCCCTGTTCGACGCCCAGCCCGCGGGGCCGCTGGACCCTGGATCGGCCGCGCTGCTGGAGCCGATGATCCGCAAGCTGGCCCTGGTCCAGGCGGTCAACGACGCCTGGATGCTGGCGGCGGTCCTGACCTTCGCCGCTCTCCTGGCGATCCCGTTCGCCCGGCGGGCCGCGCGGCCACCGGCTTGAGCAGCTATTCCGCCGCCATCGGCAGGATCACCGCCTCGCGGCCGCCGCGGACGAGGCCGCCGGGGAGGGCGCCGGTGTGGACGCCGTCCTCGAAGGTCACCTGCCCCGACTTGACCGTGTAGCGGTAGCCGTCGGCGCGCTGGACGAGGCGCTTGCCGCCGGCGGGGAGGTCGTGGATCGCCTCGGGGCGGTAGAGGCGTAGGGCGTCAAAGTCGATGATGTTGACGTCGGCCAGCAGGCCGGGCTTGAGCTGGCCGCGGTCGGTCAGGCCATAGGCCTGGGCGGTGTCGCTGGTCAGTTTGCGGACCAGGAATTCCAGGGGGAACTGGGCGCCCTTGGTGCGGTCGCGGCCCCAGTAGCTGAGGATAAAGGTGGGCATGCCGGCGTCGGCGATGACGCCGCAGTGGGCGCCGCCGTCGGAGAGGCCGAACAGCACGTTGGGGTGCTGCATGTTCTTGGCGAAGAAGTCGAAGTTGTAGGTCTGGTAGCCGCCCAGCGGCTGGTAGAACAGCTCGCGCCCCTCATCGCGCAGGAGCAGGTCGTACATCATCGACAGGGGCGTCGCGCCCGCGGCCTCGGCTAGGCCCGCGACGCTCTGCTCGCGGTCGGGCTCATAGTTGGGGTTCTCGCCCAGCGGGAAGATGCGCCACAAGAGGCTGCCGCCGAAGGCCGCGGCCAGGTCGCCCGTGCCGGCATCGCCGATCGCGGCCCGGATGAGGGGGCTGTCCTCGGCCAGCAGGGCCGCGCGGATGGCGGGCTGGCGCATCGCGGCGACCCGGTCCTCGAGCGACAGGGGCGCGAGCGTCTCCTTCCAGGTCGGGCTGGCCAGGAAGACGTGGAAGTTCGAGGTCAGGCCGTGAAGGATGCCCGTCGGGCGCCCGGCGATCTGGGGCCGGATGTCCATGCCCTCAAGCCGCGACTGCTCGGCGATATTGTACATCTTGTCGCCCTCGTAGGCGCCGGCCGAGGTGGCCACGAGGGTGACGGGCAGGCCGGTTTCCTGCGCGAAGCCCTTGACCCACGACCACTCGTCATCGTCGCCCAGGTGGTCGGAGACCATTTCGAAGACGCCGTGCCGCAAGCCCTTCATGGACATGCCGAGCGCCAGCATCTCGTCCGAGCCGGCGAAGGTGCCTGGCATGTAGACGCCCTTGAGGTCCTTGTGCAGCAGGGTGCGGGAGGTGGAGAAGCCCAGGGCGCCGGCCTCAACGCCCTCGCGGACCAGGGCGGCCATCTGGGCGATCTCTTCGGCGTTGGGTGCGTAGTCGGTGTTGCAGCGCTCGCCCAGCACATAGGCGCGGATCGTGGCGTGCGGCACGTGAGTTCCGATGTCGATGGCGCGGGGCTTGGCCTCCAGCGCGTCGAGGTATTCGGGGAAGGTCTCCCACTGCCAGTCGATGCCTTCGTGCAGGGCGGCGCCGGGGATGTCCTCGACGCCTTCCATCAGCTCGATCAGGAAGGTCTGCGCGCCGGGGCGCACGGGCGCGAAGCCGACGCCGCAGTTGCCCATGATGGCGGTGGTGACGCCGTGCCAGGAGGAGGGCGCCAGCAGAGGGTCCCAGGTCGCCTGGCCGTCGTAGTGGGTGTGGATGTCGACCCAGCCGGGGGTGACGACGTGGCCGGTCGCGTCGATCTCGCGCCGGGCGGGGCCGTCGACCTGGCCGACCGCCACGATGCGGTCGCCGTCGATGGCGACGTCGCCCACGAAGGGCTGCCCGCCCGTGCCGTCGACGATGGTCCCGCCCCGGATGATCAGGTCGCGCATGGTCTGTCCTCCCACGTTCGGATCACGTGTTTGGCCAAGGATAGC
Source organism: Alphaproteobacteria bacterium (assembly GCA_031426235.1). Taxonomy (GTDB): domain Bacteria; phylum Pseudomonadota; class Alphaproteobacteria; order Caulobacterales; family Caulobacteraceae; genus Phenylobacterium. Next base: position 6,000 of record JANPKX010000382.1, read on the forward strand.
CCGGCGCCGTGGCGGAAGCGCCAGGGTTTTCGCTTTACGTACCAGACCCCTCCACCCCGCTGCGCGGGGTCCCCCTCCCCACCTTGTGGGGAGGACCGGGGGCGACGTTGTTGGTCCTCCCCGCATCGCAGGGAGGGGGACCGCCGCAGGCGGTGGAGGGGCGCCGCCGCGGCTCAGCGCACGGCGACGATCTCGATCTCCGCGCCGTTCACGGTGACGGTGTCGCCCGGCGCGCGGTTCAGCAGGGCGGCGGCCAGGGGGGAGACGTAGGCGATGGCGCCCCGGGCGGGGTCGGCCTCGTCCTCGCCGACGATGCGGAAGGTCTGGCGGCGGCCGTCGTCGCGCTCGATCTCGACGGCGGCGCCGAACTGGACGACGCCGGGGCGCGGCGGCGGCTCGGTCAGCTGGGCAGAGCCGCGGCGGGCGGACCAGTAGCGCAGGTCGCGGGTCGCCCGGGCCATGGCGGTGCGGTCGGTGCTGATCCCGCCCTCGGCCTGGGCGGCGGCGTAGGCGGCGCGGGCCTCAGCCAGCGCGGCGTCGAGGGCGGCGAGGCCGGCGGCGGTGACCAGGTTGGGGTGGAGCGAGACCGGGCGGTCGGGCAGGTTGGCCGCCTGGGCCTCGTAATCTTCCTCACGGGTGAAGGCGACGGCCATGGGGGCATCCTAGCGGCTCGGGCATGGGGGGAGAAGGCCGCGGGGCGGGAATTCCGGCCGGCGGCTTCGGTTCCGGGAGCGCCGCCAAGCGGTGCTTGTGCTGGGGCCGGCCGGGCGGTAGGCCGCACCATGACCGGCGAGATCGACCCCTTCCACGCCATCTCCATCTCGGGCCTGGCGCACCGGCTGAAGGCGCAGGGGCGCGACGTGATCCACATGGAGTTCGGCCAGCCCTCCACCGGGGCGCCGTCGGCGGCCATCGCGGCGGCCCATGCGGTGCTGGACGCCGAGGCCATGGGCTACTGGGAGAGCGCGCCGTTGAAGGCGCGGATCGCGCGGCACTATGCGCAGACCTATGGCGTCACCGTGCAACCGGCGCAGATCACCCTGACCTGCGGCGCCTCGCCGGCCCTGGTGCTGGCGCTGTCGGCGACGTTCAAGCCGGGCGACGTGATCGCCATGGCGCGGCCGGGGTACGTGGCCTATCGCAACACCGCCAAGGCGTTGAACCTGACGCCCCTTGAGATCGCCTGCGGGCCGGACGTGCGCTACCAACTCACCGCCCAGACCCTGGCGGCGATCGAGCCGGCGCCGGCCGGGGTGATCCTGGCCAGCCCCGCCAATCCTACGGGCACGGTGATCCCCGGCGCGGAACTGGCGGCGATCGCCGAGGTCTGCAAGGCGCGCGGCATCCGCATCGTCTCCGACGAAATCTACCACGGTCTGAGCTATGCCGAGCCGACGCACTCGATGCTGGAATATGCGCCCGACGCCATCGTGGTGAACAGTTTCTCGAAGTATTTCAGCATGGCCGGCTGGCGGCTGGGCTGGCTGATCGTGCCGCCTGCCGAGGCCTCGCGCGCAGTGGCCTACATGGGCGCCCTGTTCCTGACCGCGCCCTCGCTGGCCCAGCATGCGGGGCTGGCCGCCATGGATTGCCGCGAGGAGCTGGAAGTCAATGTCGAGACCTACCGGCGCAACCGCACCCTGCTGCTGGACGCCCTGCCGGCCCTGGGGCTCTCGCGCATCGCGCCGCCGGACGGGGCCTTCTACATCTGGGCCGACGTCGGCGGGCTGACGAACGACAGCCTGGGATTCTGCAAGCGGCTGCTGGAGGAGACGGGCGTGGCGACGGCGCCGGGCATCGACTTCGACCCGGTGGAGGGCGGCCGCTTCATCCGCCTCAGCTTCGCCGTCTCGACCCCGCTGGTGGAGGAGGCGCTGCGGCGGCTGATGCCGTGGTTTGAGGCCGCTTGGGCGGCGGCGGCCGTTATCCCCCCGTCGCCTCGCTGACGGCGCCCTGGACGGCGGCGCGGGCGGCGCATTGGACAAGGACGGTGCGGGTTTCCGGGGGGAGGGCCTTGGCGTTGCGGGCCGCCTCCTGCACTGAGCCGGACTTCACGGTCTCGACCATCACGTCGGCGACGCCGCGCATCTGGGCGGGGCTGAGCTTGTCGCCGAGGCGCTGATCCACGCAGCCGCAGAAGGCCGCGTTCTGGCCGGCCGCGATGCAGGCGGTCCTGAGGCTCACCAGACCCGAGGCGGTGCGGGTCGCTTCCCGGGCCGCGTCGCCGGCGGCGGACTTGAGCGCGGAGCCGGCGTTGTCGCACCCGGCCAGGGTCAGGCCGGCGAGGGCGAAGAGGGCTAGGCGCAGGATGGTCATGGCGGGCTCCATGGGGTGGAGCTCATATGGGCGTCGGCAGCGGGGGTGTGAAGGCCCGGCGGCGTGCGCGGGCGTGGGTCTGGCGTGGCGGACTGAGCGGACCCCCTCCGTCGGCTTCGCCGCCACCTCCCCTAGAGGGGGAGGAATTGGGCTCAGGCCGCCTCTGAGCCCGCCAGGATCTTGTCGAGGGTCAGGGGGTAGTCGCGGATGCGAACACCGGTGGCGTTGTAGATGGCGTTCGCGACCGCCGCGCCGACGCCGCAGAGGCCCAGTTCACCGACGCCCTTGGCCTTCATGGGCGAGGACTTGTCGTCCACCTCGTCGAGGAAGATCACGTCCTGGTGCGGAATGTCGGCGTGGACCGGCACGTGGTACTCGGCCAGGTCGTGGTTGATGAAGCAGCCGTAGCGGGTGTCGACCACCGCGTGCTCCATCAGCGCCGCGCCGACGCCCATGGTCATGGCGCCGATCACCTGGCTGCGGGCGGACTTGGGGTTGAGGATGCGGCCCGCGGCGAAGACGCCGCTCATCCGCCGGACGTGGACCTCGCAGGTGTGCGCATCGACGCCGACCTCGACGAAGTGCGCGCCGAAGGTGGACTGGGCATAGGTCTTGGCCAGGTCGCCGAACTCGATGGTGTCCTCGGCCGAGAGCCCGGCGGCGCCGACCGCCTGGGCCAGCGACGTGGTGCGGCCCGCCGCCTTGACCTTGCCGTCCTCGAAGACCGCGTCGTCGGAATTGACGCCCAGCTTGGCCGCGATCAGCCCGCGCAGCTTGACGCAGGCGGCATAGACCCCGGCGGTCGCGCTGTTGGCGCCCCATTGGCCGCCCGAGCCCGCAGATACGGGAAAGGCCGAGTCGCCGAGCCTGACCACGACCTTCGCCAGCGGCACGCCCAGCATTTCGGCCGCCGTCTGGCCGATGATGGTGTAGCTACCGGTGCCGATGTCGGTCATGTCCGTCTCGACGGTCACGACGCCGCTTGAGACCAAGCTGACGCGGGCCGCTGATTTCATATTGAGGTTGTTGCGAAAGGCGGCGGCGGCTCCCATCCCTACCAGCCAGTTGCCATCGCGGGATTGGCCTGGCCGCGTGGAGCGCTTGTTCCAGCCGAAGCGCTCCGCACCGACCTTGAAGCATTCATCCAGGCGCCGCATCGAGAAAGGCCGCTCGGGCTTTTCGGGGTCGACCTG
>JANPKX010000383.1:0-3417 GCA_031426235.1 Alphaproteobacteria bacterium
CAACCCGCTCAGCTTGGCCGCGCAGGCCAACCCGCCGAAACCGGCGCCGACAATCACCACCCGTGGCCAGTCAAGCGGAACCGCATCCCGCGGCCTGTCAAACAGGAAGCGTGCATGAAGCCAGGCAGCAATCCGGCTGTCGATAGTCAAGGCGCCGCCGCCATGGAAGCCCATGACAGCGAGGAACAGCAGCAGGTAGAGGTTCGCGTCCGCCGCGGGGGTCATGGCGTGCAGCCCCGCGAGACCGGCCCCAAGCAGTGTCAGCACAACGGGAAGCCCCAGTCCGGAGGCGATCAGAAGGGCTGTGACCAGAGCCAGCCCGCGCGGCAGCGCGTTGAAAGCTTCGGCCGGAATCCATGCTGACCATAGCGTCCCACCAACCAGCGCCCCGGCCAGCCACAGCCGGGCGAGTGTGAGTCCATAGGGCGCGGCCACATCGCGCAAGCTGTCCAGCACCCGCATCACCGGCTTTGATAGCGGCAGGGCGCTCACTCGCAGGCCCACGTTGAGGGCCCGGTCAATCGACAACGCGTCCGGCCCGCGCAGGAGGTACCAGGCTAGTAGCGCGATCACGAATAGGTTCAGCTGCGCCGGATCGCCGCCGGACCGGGATAGCTCGAAGGCCAGAAGCGAGGCCGCAGACAGACGCGTGAACAGGCCCAGGCTCAGGAAAAGACCGCCAAGGCCTCCGCTTGCAACCATGGCCGCTGCACTCATCGCGCCGCCGCTTTCCATCGGCGCCGCCGACGTCATCGCCATCACGCTGGTGCTCACGAACGCCTGGGCAAGCAACAGGCGAATCCCCAGGTCAACCGGCGCGCGAACCAAGCCAAACACGGACCGATACACCGCCAACCAGACCCGCAGCGTGATCTGCGCGGCCATTCCGGCCTTCAAAGCTGGTGTTTCCGACATGCTGGCCCCCTCCGACTTGCCCACCTCTATTCACCATTTGGCAGCGTTTGGTTACAAGGTGACGGTCAAGCTCTCCATGGCTTCCGGGCTGCCGACATCACGGGACCCGTGTGCATCGCACAAATCCCGGGGCGCAAAAGCAGAGTTCCCGACCTGCGCCACGGAAAGTCGAAAATCTCACGCGAAAACAGCGTACGGGCTCGCGCCACGTCGCAACGTCCTTATGTGCAGCGCACAACGGGGTGGCGGGAAGGGCCGGGTTCCCCTACAAGCGCGCGCTTCCCATTCCGAGACCGCCCGCACCATGTCGCTTCGCAACATCGCCATCATCGCCCACGTCGACCACGGCAAGACCACCCTGGTCGATCAGCTGCTGGCTCAGTCCGGCGTTTTCCGAGCCAACGAGGCGACGGTCGAACGCGCCATGGACTCCAACGACCAGGAGCGCGAGCGCGGGATCACCATCCTGGCCAAGTGCACCAGCGTGCTGTGGCACGGCGAGGCGGGCGAGACCCGCATCAACATCATTGACACCCCCGGCCACGCCGACTTCGGCGGCGAGGTCGAGCGGATCCTGGGCATGGTGGACGGCTGCGTCATCCTGGTGGACGCCGAAGAGGGTGTGATGCCGCAGACGAAGTTCGTGCTCGGCAAGGCGCTGAAGATGGGCCTGAAGCCGATCCTCTGCCTGAACAAGGTCGACCGGCCGCACGCCGAGCCCGACCGCATCCTGAACGACGCCTTCGACCTGTTCGCGGCCATGGGCGCCACGGACGAGCAGCTCGACTTCCCGCACATCTACGCCTCGGGGAAGAACGGCTGGGCGACCATGGACCTGGCCAAACCCAACGACAACCTGGCCCCGCTCTTCGACCTCATTGTCCGCCACGTTCCGGAACCGAAGGTCGTCGAGAACCGGGACAAGCCATTCCAGATTCTCTCGGTCCTGATCGAGAACGACCCGTTCCTGGGCCGCCTGCTGACCGGCCGCATCCAATCCGGCAAGGCGGTCCCCGGCATGGCGATCCATGCGCTGTCGCTGGACGGCAAGGAGATCGAGCGCGGCCGGATCACCAAGGTGCTGGCCTTCCGCGGCCTGAAGCGTCAGCCGATCGAAGACGCCGAAGCCGGCGACATCGTCGCCGTGGCCGGCCTCTCAAAGGCCACCGTCGCCGATACCCTGTGCGCCATGGACGTCACCGATGCGCTGCCCGCCCAGCCGATCGACCCGCCGACCATCTCCATGACCGTCTCGGTCAACGATAGCCCGCTGGCCGGCCGCGAAGGCGACAAGGTGCAGAGCCGCGTCATCGCCGCGCGGCTGCTCAAGGAGGCCGAGTCCAATGTCGCCATCCGTGTCACCGAGACGCCGGACAAGGACGCCTACGAGGTCGCCGGCCGCGGGGAACTGCAGTTGGGCGTGCTGATCGAAAGCATGCGCCGCGAAGGGTTTGAACTTTCCATCAGCCGTCCGCGGGTGGTTTTCCAGACCGATCCCGAGACCGGCGAGCGCCTGGAGCCGATCGAGGACGTCATGATCGACGTCGACGACGAGTTCTCTGGCATCGTCATCGAGAAGCTGTCGGCCCGAAAGGCCGAGCTGAAGGACATGGGCCCGTCCGGCGCGGGCAAGACTCGCATCAGCCTGATGAGCCCGTCGCGATCGCTGATCGGCTACCAGGGCGAGTTCCTGACCGACACCCGCGGCTCGGGCGTGCTGAACCGGGTGTTCAGCCACTACGAGCCGTACAAGGGCCCCATCGACGCCGGCCGCAAGGGCGTGCTGGTCTCCAACGGCGATGGCGAAACGGCAGCCTTCGCCTTGTGGAACCTCGAGGACCGGGGCTTCATGTTCGTCGGCGCCGGCGAGAAGACCTACCAGGGCATGATCATCGGCGAGAACTCGCGGTCCGACGACCTCGACGTCAACCCGATGAAGGCCAAGCAGCTCACCAACGTGCGCGCGTCCGGCAAGGACGAGGCCGTGCGCCTCACACCGCCGCGCCGCCCCACCCTCGAACAGGCGATCGCCTATATTGAGGAAGACGAACTGGTGGAGGTGACGCCCAAGTCCATCCGGCTGCGCAAGCGGGTGCTCAATCCCAGCTTCCGGAAGAAGCGGGTCCGCGAGGACTAAGCCGCAGCAATCGCCGCTTCCCCTGCGACACGCTTGCCGCGCGGGCCCGCGCGGGCATAGTGCGGGCCAATGCCGACCCATAGAGACGTCGGCCATCGGGAGCGCGCCATGAAGATCATCCGCCTGGGGCTGGCCCTCAGCCTGGCCGCCGCGCTGACCGGCTGCAACCTGAAGCCGAAGGCGGGACAGGTCGACGCCGCCCGCATCGAGGCGGCAGCCGGCAACGCCGAGTGGGTGTCCTACGGCAAGGACTACAACGAACAGCGCTTCAGCCCGCTCGATGCGGTCAACACCGGCAACGTCAAGGACCTGGGACTGGCCTGGTACGCCCAGTTCGACACCGACCGCGGGCAGGAAGCCACGCC
>JANPKX010000384.1:0-2629 GCA_031426235.1 Alphaproteobacteria bacterium
TGAAGCCGCCGGCGCCGACCGAGGTCAGGATCTCGCGGCGGTTCGCCTTCAGGTCATGAAAGGTCATGGCTCAGACTTCCTTCTGGCCGGAGGCGCGCTTGATAGCCGCGCGGATGCGGACGTAGGTGGCGCAGCGGCAGATGTTGCCGTCCATGGCCTCGTCGATCTGGGCGTCGGTGGGCTTGGGCGTCTTGGCCAGCAGGGCCGTCGCCGACATGATCTGGCCGGCCTGGCAGTAGCCGCATTGGGCAACGTCCAACTCCATCCAGGCCGCCTGAACCTTCTTGCCGACGGGATGTTTCGCCATGCCCTCGATGGTCGAGATCTTCGCTGAGCCCAGGCTTTCCACCGGGATCTGGCACGAGCGCATCGCCTGGCCGTCCACATGGACCGTGCAGGCGCCACAGGCCGCGACCCCGCAGCCATACTTGGTGCCGACATAGCCGAGCGTGTCACGAAGCGCCCAGAGCAACGGCGTGTCGCCGTCCACATCGGCGCTCACCGCCTTGCCGTTGACGTTTAGGGTATAGGCCATGACGCGCGGGTCTCCCGTTATCTGGAGATAATGGTACAGCCATGCGGGCCGGCGGCAAAGGGCGCGACAAGCCGTTTTCGCCGACGCATAACGACGTGAGACGGGCCTGCGGGCAGCCGATGTGATGGAGCGCTTGATGTACATGGGTCTTTGGCGGACGGCAGGCGGGTCAATCCTGGCGGCCCTGACATTGGGCGCCGCGGCGGCTGAGGGAGTCGAGACGCGCCCGCCCATCACGTCTTACAAGCCCGCCTTCGCCGGCCAGACCCGGGCGCCGGAACAGAAGCTCGGCGTCGCCTTCAAGTCAGAGACCATCGCCACGGGCCTGAAGTTTCCCTGGGCTCTGGCCTTCCTGCCCGATGGTAGGATGCTGGTGACGGAGCGGCGCGCCGGGGCGCTCCGCATCGTGGCCAAGGACGGCGCACTGTCCGAGCCGCTCGCCGGGACGCCCGCGGTGATGGCCGCAGGTCAAGGCGGGCTGCTCGACGTCGCCCTGGACCCCGCGTTCGCGAAGAACCGCCTCGTCTACATGAGCTATGCCGAGCCTCAGGCTGACGGGACCAACAATACCGCCGTAGCGCGGGCCCGCCTCAGCGACGGCGCCACCCCGCGCCTCGAGGACCTCACCGTGATCTACCGGCAGAAGCCCTCTCTGGCCTCGCCCCTGCACTTCGGCTCGCGGCTGGTCTTCGCGCGCGACGGCAAGCTGTTCGTGACACAGGGAGAGCGCTCAATCCCGGCCGGACAGCGTCAGGCGCAGGACCTGGCCAGCGGGCTGGGGAAGATCGTCCGGATCAATCCCGACGGGTCGATCCCTAAGGACAATCCGTTCGTGGGCAAGGCCGGGGCCCGGCCGGAAATCTGGACCTATGGCAACCGCAACGTCCAGGCGGCCGCCCTTCACCCCCAGACTGGCGAGCTGTGGGAAGTCGAGTACGGCCCCCAGGCCGGCGACGAGATCAACATCGCGCGCAACGGCCGTGACTATGGCTGGCCGACCATCACCTATGGCGTGAACTATGGCCCGGCCAAGACCCCCATCACTGGCGGAGAGACCCAGCGGGCCGGCATGGAGCAGCCGCTTTACTACTGGGATCCCACGATCGCGCCGTCGGGGATGATCTTCTACACCGGCGGCCTGTTTCCGGCCTGGAGAGGCAGCCTGTTCGTGAGCGGCCAGCAGCCCCAGGGCCTGCCGGGCGGCAACATCACACGGCTGACGACCAAGGGTGAGCGCGTGGTCGGGGAAGAGCGGTTGGACCTGCCCGGCACGCTTTGGCGCGATATTCGCCAAGGGCCAGACGGGGCGATCTACCTGCTCAAGGGCGGGCCGGTCGGGGCCATCATCCGGCTCTCGCCTAAGTAGGAACAAGCGGGCGTTCTAGCCCTGTCCCCGCGGCAGGTGAATGCGCGCCCGAAAACCGTCGGGGGCGAACTCGGACTCGACATGGCCGCCGTTGTTGCGGAGCGAGATGTCCAGCAGGCGGGTCCCAAAGCCACGGCGAGTCACCGGCTTGACGGGCGGTCCGCCGCGTTCGACCCAGGTCACGGTGACGTCACCCGCTGTCGCCTCGAGCCCGATCGCGACCCGTCCGGCGACGGTGGACAGCGCGCCATATTTCACAGCGTTGGTCGACATCTCGTGCAGTAGCAGCGCCACGGCCACCACGGCGTCGTTCGGCAGCAGAACGTCGGACAGCCCGGAAGCCAGGTCGAAGCGGGCGGCATCGAAGGGCGTCAACGCCCGGGCGACGAGGTCGGTCAGCGGCAGGGCGTCCCCCGTGGCCTTGGTCACCAGATCCTGAGAGTCAGCCATAGCCTGGAGGCGCGCCGACAGCAGGGACTCGAAATCGTGCACGCTCTCGGCCCGGCGCGCGGTCTGGCTGACGATGGCCATCATGACCAGGATGCCGTTCTTGGACCGGTGTGCCAGCTCGCGCAGGACCAGGTCGCGACGTTCCTCGGCCGCCTTGCGGTCCGTGATGTCGAGGGTTGATCCGATCACCCGGCTTATGCCCTCGGCGTCCTTGATGACCCGCCCCCGGACCTGCAGCCAGCGCGCCTTGCCCTCGGGGGTCCGCGCCGGTCGGTATT
>JANPKX010000385.1:0-2576 GCA_031426235.1 Alphaproteobacteria bacterium
GGCGCGCCCACCACGAAGAAGGCGACCCGCCAACCGTAGGCCAGGGCCAGTTGCCCGCCCAGGAAGGCGCCCAGCATCGAGCCCACCGGCACGCCCAGCGAATAGATCGCCAGGGCGGTGCCCCGGCGCTCGGCCGGGAAGTAGTCGGAGATCAGCGAGTAGGACGGCGGCGAGCCGCCAGCCTCACCGAACCCCACGCCCATCCGATAGAGCAGAATCTGGGTGAAGTTCTGCGCAGTCCCACACAGGGCCGTGAACACGCTCCAGATGGTGCAGGCCAGGGCTATGATCCACTTGCGGCTCATCCGATCGGCGAGGTAGGCCACCCCGATCCCGCACGTCGTGTAGAGCAGTGCGAACGAGGTGCCGCCCAGCAGCCCGAATTCCGTCTTCGAGAGGTGCAGATCGGCTGAAATCTGCTTGCCCAGGATCGAGACGATCTGTCGATCCAGGAAATTCAGCACATAGACAACGGCCAGGAACCACACGACGAAGTAGCTGTAGGCCGGCGACGCCTTCGGCTGGTCCTGCGTTTCCGCACTCATCTGATCTCGCCCCCAACTGAGCCCCGCTCCGGCCGGCGTTCCGGCTCGAAAGAAGGGTATGCGCTTCCTGCCACCGCTTCTCGCATGCTCTTCCGATGCGAGCCAGACGGTTTGCGTTTCAGGATCGACGCACGTCTGGCGCCACCATCGCTGGCGGGGCCGTAAGAATTCCTGAGGGACCCGTCGGCTTGCGTGGGACCCTCCCCGCCGCTAACTCGCCTCAGGCCAATTCGGCGCCGCTTGCCCCCCGCGGCATCAGCTTTCTTGTAAGGTCCGCCCCATGGACGCGCCCGTCCTTACGCAACTCCCCCGCGACACCGCCTCGCCTGCAGGTACCCTGACCCATCTGCAGCGACTGGAAGCCGAGGCCATCCACATCTTCCGCGAGGTCGTCGCCGAGTGCGAGAACCCGGTGATGCTCTACTCGATCGGCAAGGACTCGGCGGTGATGCTGCGCCTGGCGATCAAGGCCTTCTATCCATCCAGGCCGCCCTTCCCGTTGCTGCACATCGACACGACGTGGAAGTTCAAGGCCATGTACGAAATGCGCGAGCGGATGGCGCGCGAGAGCGGCATGGACATGCTGATCCACCGCAATCCGGAGGCGATCGCGCGCGGGATCAATCCCTTCGACCACGGCTCGCTGCACACCCACATGTGGAAGACCGAGGGGCTGAAGCAGGCAATCGACAAGTATGGCTTCGACGCTGCGTTTGGCGGCGGGCGGCGCGACGAGGAAAAGTCCCGCGCCAAAGAGCGCATCCTCAGCTTTCGGACCCCCGAGCACCGCTGGGATCCCAAGAACCAGCGACCCGAGCTCTGGCGGCTTTACAACACGCGCAAGGCGAAGGGCGAAACCTTCCGCGCCTTCCCGATCTCGAACTGGACCGAGCTCGACATCTGGCAATACATCCACCTGGAGGACATCCCGATCGTGCCGCTCTACTTCGCCGGCGTCCGGCCGGTGGTCGAGCGCGACGGGAACCTGATCATGGTCGACGACGAGCGCATGCCGCTTTTGCCCGGCGAGACGCCGATGATGAAGTCGATCCGGTTCCGCACCCAGGGCTGCTACCCCCTGACGGGCGCCGTGGAGAGCACGGCCTCCACCCTGCCGGAGATCATCCAGGAAATGCTGCTGGCCACGACGTCCGAGCGCCAGGGCCGTGTGATCGATCACGACCAGACCGCCTCGATGGAGAAAAAGAAACAGGAAGGGTATTTCTGATGGGTCCCAGGAAAACTCCGCGGGGAAACTCGTGACTCATCAGTCCGACCTCATCGCCGAGGATATCGAGGCCTACCTCGACCAGCACCAGCACAAGTCCCTCCTGCGGTTCCTGACCTGCGGTTCGGTGGACGACGGCAAGTCGACCCTGATCGGGCGGCTGCTCTACGATTCCAAAATGATCTTCGAAGACCAGCTCGCGGCGCTGGAAGCGGATTCGAAGCGGGTCGGCACCCAGGGCGGCGACATCGATTTCGCCCTGCTGGTGGACGGCCTTTCCGCGGAGCGCGAGCAGGGCATCACCATCGACGTGGCCTACCGCTTCTTCTCCACCGACAAGCGCAAGTTCATCGTCGCCGACACGCCCGGGCACGAACAATACACCCGCAACATGGTCACCGGCGCCTCCACGGCGGACGCCGCCATCATCCTGATCGATGCCCGCAAGGGTGTGCTGACCCAGACCCGCCGGCACAGCTATCTGGTCAGCCTGCTGGGCATCCGCCACGTGGTGGTGGCGGTGAACAAGATGGACCTGGTCGACTGGAGCCAGGAGACGTTCGACACGATCGTCGCCGACTACCGCGCCTTCGCCACCCAGATCGGCATCCACGACTTCACCGCCATCCCGATGTCGGCGCTGAAGGGCGAAAACGTCACCGAGCCGTCGCCGAAGATGGCCTGGTACTCAGGTCCGCCCCTGCTGCGCTGGCTGGAAGAAGCGCCGGTCGAGGACGACCTGCAGGCGCGGCCGTTCCGGATGCCGGTGCAGTGGGTCAACCGGCCCGATCTGGATTTCCGGG
>JANPKX010000386.1:0-7810 GCA_031426235.1 Alphaproteobacteria bacterium
CGCGACGTCGTGGCCTATCTGGCCGCGCCCGAGGGCCCCGTCGGTACGGCGTGGATCGACGACAACATGTGCGCGGCGGACCGCCGGATCGTGGACCTGTCCGCCAGGCCGGCCCAGGTGGGCTTCGGCGTCGACACCGACAATTCACGCCGGATGAGCGCCGCCCAGGCCGGGCTGACCGGCCGGCAGGCGGCCAAGCTGGAAGTCGCCTGGACCTTCGCCATGCCGCGCACTTCGGGCCTGCGCGGCCAGGGCGTGGTGGTGGGATCGACCCTGTTCTATCCGGCATCCCAGGCCGGCTACCTGCTGGCGCTGGATACCCGCAGCGGCTGCGTGAAGTGGGCCACGCCCACACCCTCCAGCTTGCGGGCCAGCCTGGCCTATGGCCGACTGGGCGCAAAGGGGCCGATGGCGGTGGTGGGCGGCGACGCGGCCGGCAACCTGGTCGCCTTCGATGCGGCCACCGGCAAACCGGTCTGGAAGGCCGATCCCCGGCACGACAAGGTCTCGCCGCTGTCCGGCACCCCGCTGTTCGCGGGCGACAAGATCCTGGTCCCGATCTCGGCGATGGACGTGGCCGCGGCGATGCGACCCACCCACCAATGCTGCAAAAGCCATGGCGCCGTGGCGGCCGTGGATGCGGCGACGGGTCAGCTGATCTGGACGTGGCGCACCATGGAGGACGCCAAGCCTCTGGGCCGCAAGAACTCGCTCGGCATCGAGATGTACGGCCCCTCGGGCGCGCCGATCTGGTCCAGCCCCGCCGTCGACCTGAAGCGGGGCGTGGCCTATGTCTCGACGGGCGAGAACACCTCGCCGCCGGCCACCGGCACCAGCAACAGCCTCATCGCCATCGACCTCGCCACAGGCAAACAGAAGTGGGTGTTCCAGGCGCTGGCCAACGATGTGTGGAACATGTCGTGCCCGATCGGCCAGCCGGCCCCGGGCGTCAAGCTGAACCCCAACTGCTTCTTCGGCGGCGAAGGCAGCGTCATGCTGGACCACGACTTCGGCGGCGGGCCGGTGATCTGGCGCGGCAAGGGGCGGACCCTGATCCTGGGCGGCCAGAAGTCCGGCGACGTCTGGGCGGTGGATTCGCGCAACGGCGCCAAGGTCTGGCATCAGCAGTTCGGCAAGGGCTCGCCGCTTGGCGGGGTGCACTGGGGGATCGCGACGGACGGGGTGCGGGTGTTCGCCCCCATCGCCGATCCGAACATCCCTGAGCCGCGCAACGCCGCGGGCCTCTATGCCGTCGACATCGCCACCGGCAAGGTCGCCTGGTCGTGGAAGGCGGCGCCCGATTGCACGAACGGGCGCCAGGCGCGGGTCGCTACCTGCGCCGGCAAGTTCGGCCTGTCCGCGCCGCCGCTGGTCATCGACGGGGTGGTGGTCGCGGGGGCGCTGGACGGGCGGGTCTATGTGTTCGACGCCGCCACGGGGAAGCTGTTGTCCACCCACGACACCGCGGTGGCCTATGAGCCCGTGAACCGGATCAAGGGCGCTGGCGGGACAATCGACGCGGCCGGTCCCTTTGCCGGCGACGGCATGGTCTTTATCAGCTCCGGCTATGCCAGCTTCGGCCAGATGGCGGGCAATGTGCTGGTGGCGTTCAGACCCAAGCCGTGATCAGTCGGCGTTGACGATGTTTTCCCAGAACTTCTTGGCCTTGCCGGTGAACCCGGCGGCCTTGGGATGCTGCTGATCGCCGCAGAGGCCGGCCAGCTCGCGCATCAGTTCCTTCTGCCGCGGCGTCAGCTTGGTAGGCGTCTCGACGAAAAGCTCGACCACGAGGTCGCCCCGCTCGCGTGAGCGCAGCGAGGGCATGCCGCGGCCCTTGACCCGGAGCGTACGGCCCGTCTGGGCCCCCTCGGGCACCTTGACCTCGATCTTGCACTGGCCGTCGCAGGCCTCGCCGCCCATCAGACACGGCGCCTCGATCTCGCCGCCGAGGGCCGCGGTGCTCATGGGCACGGGCACGGTGCAGAGCAGGTCCAGGCCATCGCGCTCGAACAGCTCGTGCGGGGCCACGGAGAGGAAGATGTAGAGGTCGCCGCGCGGACCGCCGCGCTGGCCTGCATCGCCCTCGCCGGCCAGCCGGATGCGCGCGCCGTCGTCGACGCCGGCGGGAATGCGGACCGCCAGGTTGCGTTGCTGGCGGACCTGGCCGTGACCGCGGCAGTCGGCGCAGGGGTCGCTGACCATCTGGCCGGCGCCGCCGCAGCGCGGGCAGGTGCGCTCCATGGAGACGAAGCCCTGCGAGGCGCGCACGCGGCCCTGGCCCTGGCGGGTGCTGCACGTCGTCGGACTGGTGCCGGGCTTGGCGCCGGAACCCTCGTAGGTCTCGCAGGTGAGGGTCGCGGGCACGCTGATCTCGATCTCGGCGCCGGCATAGGCCTGCTCCAGGGTGATCTCGAGGTCATAGCGCAGGTCATTGCCCCGGGCCGGGCCGCCCCGCTGCCGCCCGCCACCGCCGCGGCCGCCGAAGATGTCGCCGAAAACCTCGTTGAAGATGTCGTGGACGTCGTGGAACTGGCCGCCGCCGCCGAAGCCGCCCTGTTGGCCATTCACCCCAGCATGACCGAACCGATCATAGGCGGCGCGCTTCTGCGGATCGCTGAGAACCGAATAGGCCTCGTTGATCTCCTTGAACCGCCCAGCCGCCTCTTCGCAGCCGCCGTTGCGGTCGGGATGGTGTTCCATGGCCTGTTTGCGGAAGGCCGCCTTAAGCGCGCCGTCATCGCTGCCACGGTCCACACCGAGGATTTCGTAATAGTCCCGCATGAGACGTCAGACGCCCGGGTTATGATGTGAAATGAAGTGGGTGGCCCCCCGCCCGCTTGCAAGCCTTAGCAAGGCCGGGCGGACGGGGAAACCACCTTCGAAGACCCGGGGCGCGTCGCCGCAAAGCCCCGGAGCCCGATCACGCCGACTTCTTCTCGTCGCCGGCGCCGTCGACTTCCTCGAACTCCGCGTCCACCACGTCGTCCGAGCGGGTCTCGGCCTGGGCGTCGCCGCCGTCGGCCTCGCCCTGCTGAGCCTTGTACATGGCCTCGCCCAGCTTCATCGAGGCCTGGATGAGGGTCTGGGTCTTGGCCGAGATGACCTCGGCGTCCTCGGACTCCAGCGAGCCCTTCAGATCGTCGATGGCCGCCTGGATCGCGGTCTTATCCTCTTCGGAGACCTTGTCGCCATGCTCGGCGAGGGCCTTTTCCGACGAGTGGAGGATCGCGTCCGCCTGGTTCTTGGCCTCGACGGCCGCCTTGCGCTTTTCGTCGTCAGCCTTGTTGGACTCGGCTTCCTTGACCATGGCCTCGATGTCCGCGTCGGAAAGGCCGCCGTTGGCCTGGATGCGGATCGACTGTTCCTTTGCGGTCGCCTTGTCGCGGGCCTGGACGTTGACGATGCCGTTGGCGTCGATGTCGAACGTGACCTCGACCTGCGGCACGCCGCGAGGGGCCGGCGGGATGCCGACCAGGTCGAACTGCCCCAGCATCTTGTTGTCGGCCGCCATCGGACGCTCGCCCTGGAAGACCCGGATCGTCACGGCCGACTGGTTGTCGTCGGCGGTCGAGAAGGTCTGGCTCTTCTTGGTCGGGATCGTGGTGTTGCGCTCGATCAGCGGGGTGAACACGCCGCCCAGGGTCTCGATGCCCAGGGTCAGGGGCGTCACGTCCAGCAGCAGGACGTCCTTGACCTCGCCGCCCAGCACGCCGGCCTGAACGGCGGCGCCCAGAGCCACGACCTCGTCCGGGTTGACCCCGGTGTGAGGCTCACGGCCGAAGAACGCCTTCACGGTCTCGACCACCTTGGGCATGCGGGTCATACCGCCGACCAGGATGACCTCGTCGATGTCACCCTTCTTCAGGCCGGCATCCTTCAGGGCCTGCTCGCAGGGCCCGACGGTCTTCTGGATCAGGTCCTCGACCAGCGCTTCAAGCTTTGCGCGGCTGAGCTTGATGTTCAGGTGCAGCGGGCCCGACGCGTTCATCGAGATGAAGGGCAGGTTCACTTCGTACTGGGTCGTGAAGGACAGCTCCTTCTTGGCCTTTTCGCCCTCTTCCTTGAGGCGCTGCAGGGCCAGCTTGTCCTTGCGCAGGTCGACGCTGTTCTCTTTCTTGAACTCGTCGGCCAGGTAGTCGACGATCCGCATGTCGAAGTCTTCGCCGCCCAGGAAGGTGTCGCCGTTGGTCGACTTCACCTCGAAGACGCCGTCGCCGATTTCCAGCACCGACACGTCGAACGTGCCGCCGCCCAGGTCGTAGACCGCGATCTTCTTGCCGTCGTTCTTCTCGAGGCCATAGGCCAGGGCGGCCGCGGTCGGCTCGTTGATGATCCGCAGGACCTCAAGCCCGGCAATTTTGCCGGCGTCCTTGGTCGCTTGGCGCTGAGCGTCGTTGAAGTAGGCCGGGACCGTGATGACCGCCTTGTCGACCTTTTCGCCGAGATGCTGCTCGGCGGCTTCCTTCATCTTCTGCAGGATGAAGGCCGAGACCTGCTGGGGCGAATAGTCCGTGCCCTGGGCCTTGACCCAGGCGTCACCGTTCGCGCCCTTGACGATCTCGTAGGGCACCATGCCCTTGTCCTTCTCGACCACCTTGTCCGTGAACTGGCGGCCGATAAGCCGCTTGATCGCGAAGAGGGTGTTGGTCGGATTGGTGACGGCCTGGCGGCGGGCCGGCTGACCCACGAGGCGCTCGCCGTCTTCCATGAAGGCCACGACCGAAGGCGTCGTCCGCGCGCCTTCGGCGTTCTCGATCACTTTGGGTGTCTTGCCGTCCATGATGGCCACGCACGAATTGGTCGTGCCGAGGTCGATGCCGATGATCCTGCTCATGTTTGGGTCTTGCTCGCTCCTTGTTGGCGGACGTCGCGGGTGGGCCTTCTAGAGAAGCGCCCGCGGAAAAGCGACGCCCCCGGTCCGATTCGATCACTGAACGGTCCGCCTTCCGTTGGGGAGACCGTGTCGCAAGCCGATATGGGGCAGTTTGATCGGGCTGCAAGGGTCAATTCGCCCCATGCCGAGCCGGAAGCGTCTCAACCTGAGCGCCAGTGGACGCTTTGCGCGGCGTAGAGCGTCTGCGGGTGCGGGGCGTGACCGCCCCTGGAGGCGACGAACGCATGTTCGACGACCATCGCTTGCTGCTCGATATTCAGGTCCGGAAAGTTCGGTCCCAAATTCAGGTCATAGGCGTAGGCCGCCTCACCGTCGCCGGCCCGCAGCTTGGCCACGAGCAATCCGATCCCGTTCTGGGCCTGCCACACGTGGGTCAGTTCGTGGACGAAGACGGCCTGGACGCGAAGCGGCGTCTCCGGATCGGCGAAATCGGATCTGACCGTCCGCGCCGGCCAGACGATCAGCCCCGGGCCCGCGACGAAAGCCCGCTTCCACAGGGGCAGGCTGAGGATACGCACGCGCTCCGGCGCGATGCCGGCGCCGAAGACCTCATGGGCCAGCGCGTGCTCGGCTCCGGTAAGGCGGCGAAGGCGGAGCGGTTTCATGTGCGGGACGGGCATCAGCGGTTGACGACGAAGCAGGCTTTGAGGTCGGGTAGGGGCCACCATCCCGCCAAACCCGCCGCAAGGAAACCGCCATGGTCAACCTCACCCGTCCCGATGGCTCCCGCCCGGAAGATCTGAACCTGTCGCGCCGCGGCCTGACCCTGGCTCTCACCGGCGGCTATGCCCTGGCGGCCTGGTCGGCCCAGGCCGAGCCGATCAAGACGCCGGGCGATGGCCTGATCCAGAGCATGGTCGATATCCAGGCGCCCGACCGCAAGATCCCCGCCTTCATCGCCCGCCCGCTGCGCGGCAAGCACCCGGTCGTGGTGCTAATCTCGGAGATCTTCGGCCTGCACGAGTATATCCGCGACACCTGCCGCCGGTTGGCCAAGGCCGGCTACGTCGTGATCGCGCCGGACTTCTTCGTGCGCGCCGGCGACCCCTCGACCATGACCGACTTCCCCGCGATCCTGAAGATCGTCGGGACCGCCTCCGACAAACAGGTCACCGGCGATATCCAGGCGGCCATCGCCTACCTGAAGGCCCAGCCGTTCGCCGACACCACGCGCATGGGCATCACCGGCTTCTGCTGGGGCGGCAACATCACCTGGGAGGCGTGCGAGCGGCTCAAGGTCTTCAAGGCGGGGGTCGCCTGGTACGGCCGCCTGACCGGCGACTACGCCGTGAACGACGCCGAGGGCAAGCACGCCATCGACATGGTCGCGGCGCTCAACAACCCGGTCCTGGGCCTCTACGCCGAAAAGGATAGCGGCATCCCGCTGGCGGACGTCGAGAAGATGCAGGCGGCGCTGAACGCTGCGGGCAAGACCGAAAGCGACATCATCGTCTATCCCGGCCTGCAGCACGGTTTCCATGCCGACTACCGCCCCTCGTACGACAAGGCGGGCGCTGAGGACGGCTGGGCGAAGATGCTCGCCTTCTTCGCCCGGCATGGCGTGAAGTCGATCTAGATCCAGCCGCGCTCGCGCAGCAGCCCGGCATAGGTGCGGCTGACGGGCACCTCGGCGCCGTCCTTCAGCGTCAGGGTCGCCCGCCCGTCGCCCCGCCGGGCGTCGGCGATGGCGTCGCGGGCCACCCACCACGACCGGTGAACCTGGGCGCCCTCTATGCCGGCGAGCTCGGTCACCGCGTCGGCCAGCCGCATCAGGATCAGGTCCTGGCCCTTGGAGGTGTGCAGGCGAAGGTAGTGATCCTCCGCCTCCACCGCCCAGACCTCCGACCCCCGCAGCTTCAGCGGCAGGCGTTCCAGGAACTTGGGCGGGGTCGGCTCCGAGAAGGTCAGGGCCGCGCGCCGCGTCTCCACCAGGACGTTGATGGCGGTCAGCACGACCGAGACGAGCAGGACATAGCCGAAGAGGAAGGGCAGGCCGCGGGCCGGCAGGTCCGAACCCAGGACATACCGCGTGGCGACCCACACGACGAGGGTGAAGGGGATCGACATGGCGAGCGACGCCAGTCCGCCGATCAGCCAGACATTGTCCGTCAGCCGGCGGGCCCACACCGCAAGACGCCGCGTGACGAATGCGCCCCAGGCATAGCCGGCGGCCATCACCGGCAGCCAGTAGACCAGACGTCGCCACAGGGGCGCCTCATCGGTGTTGAAGGCGCCGGAGAAGGTCAGGAACAATCCGGCGGCCAGGGTGATCGCCAGTCCTCGAAGCGTCCCTTTGATCTCGTCCCCTGGCGGTGAAACGGGCGCAGTCACCGCGCGATCGTCCGCGAAGCGTGAACGGCGTGAGGCGTCGGTTCGCGAAGACGGGACGCTGCCCTGCGTAACGCCGCTCGCAAGCCTGATCTCACCGCGTCATGTCCCGCTCAGTCCGGGCCGCGCAGCGCCGCCGCCCCCACGCCAAGGAGATAGAGGATGTCCATCATTTCGCAAACGCCCGCCCGCCGGCCGATCAGCTTTGGCGTGCGGTTCGCCCTGGGAATGGCCATCGCCGCCGGTGTGTTGGCCCTCGCGCTGGGGGATGCCGGCCGGCCCGTTCTTCGCGTCGCCGCAAGCGCCCAGCCGCATCTGCCCGACATGGACCTGTTCTGGGCCCTGTCCCCGGTGATCAAGGTCCACCTGGTCGGCGCGCTGGCCGCGCTGGTCCTTGGCGCGGTGCTGATGGTCCTGCGCAAGGGGCGGACATTTCACCGGGTGGCCGGCTGGACATGGGTGAGTCTCGTCGCCGTGACCGCCGGCTCCACGCTGTTCATCACCGAGCTCAATCACGGCCGCTGGTCGTTCCTGCACCTGTTCACCGCCTGGGTGCTGCTGATCACGCCCATCGCCGTCATCGCCGCC